>JAISEL010000014.1 GCA_031264185.1 Deltaproteobacteria bacterium | reverse complement strand
GCAAAACGATCATTCAAAAGTTAAAAAAATTTTTGACCATGATAAAATTAAATACGCGAAAGTCGAGGCGAAACCAAAGAATAAATAGATTCTCATAATTATCCGCCGGGGTAATAACTTGATTTTTAACGATTAATGCGTATAATAAATGGGCTACGCTATTGGGGGGCGTTACCATGGTAATAAGGTGCATAATTTTACCGCTGAGTAAAGGGAAGAGTTGAACATCTGACACATACCAGGAAGACTGAACCAGTGACAGCTCTCTTTGCCAGAGCTTTTTTGTTAAGTGGACCAGAGCCTTACGGCTCAGGATGGATGAACAAGTCCATCCTGAGTCTCTCTGGCAGTCAGAGAGTATGATGGAACGGCTGAAAAAGCGTTTTGTCGAGGGCGGACTTTCCAATGCCCTGGATCGTAATCCTTATAGTCACAAGCCGAAAGGACATCAAGCTGGACGGCGTTTTTGAGGCTAAACTCATTGCTATGGCCTGCTCTGAGCCTCCGGATGGTAAATGCCGGTGACACTGCGCCTTTTGCTGACAAGGCCGTTGAACTAAATTTGATGGGCTCCGTTTAGGCCATGTCAGCCCAGATGGTTCTGAAAAAACGAAATTGAGCCCCGCCTGCGTGAGCACAGGAAAATTCCGCCGGAAGTCAGCGTCTCTTTTGTAGCAGCCATGGAGGACGTTCCTGAGGTTTGCCAACGGTCATACGACCCTCAGTTTCCTGTGATTTGCATGTTATGGCAAGAGAAAAATTATATTGAGAAATATTGGTACAATACGAAAATTAAAATAATCTAGAAGACTTTCTTGACATAATAATGTGTTGACTTCCTATTTTTTAAATATACTACAAAAATTATGTAATTAAAAATAGCAGACATCGTGAATAACCTGAAGTTTTATAAAAATCTTTACTTTCCTGGTTTTCTTAGAGCTTCTGGTTGGTCAGGCAAAAGTTACGGCTGGGTGATACTGCTGTAGTTGCCGACAACGTAGCTGTCAGTGCCTAAGTTAATGATTTCCACCCGGCGGTTGCGTCCGTCCTCAGGATCGATGTTCGGCAGAGGTCTGGATTCACCCAGACCGTCAGTGGGCAGTCGATCCGAAGGCAGATCATAATTTTCCATGAGATAACGCTGAACAGCTCTGGCCCTTCGCCTTGAGAGATCCATATTATATTCATAGGTTCCCACTGCATCCGTATGGCCCTCCAGCCGGAAGCTGTTGCCGACCAGCTCCTGGGAAGTTATGGCCTGGCCTAAGGTATTTAAGACCCTGACTGCCTCACTTGTTAAAACGTCCTTGTCAAACTCAAAGAGGATGTTCAAGGCCAGGCGGGGAGGTTCGGCCGGTTCGTTGGCGTATTTTTCCGGCGGCGGAGTTCCGCCCCTGGCAATGGTCAGAGCGGCTATCTGCTCGGGTGTATAAGCCGGACGCCTGGTCCGGCTGCCGGTCAGGGCTTCGATCATCTGCCGGACCGAAGGATTTCTTTCTCCGGTAAGATCGGTCAACCGGCGGCTGTTGGTATACCTGAAGGGATAGTTAATAAAAGTCCACCTGGGCAGAGGAAAGTCGGAAAAAGGCGGTTCTTTTGATTCAAAAGCCCCGCTGCCGTCATAATCCACTACTTGATAGTCCCATGGATCTTCGAGATCGTGGTCAGCCACAAAGCAGAAAACCCGTCCGTTGTGGCTGAGCCGTAAGACCCGGCCTTCGTTGTCAGGAAGAATAAATTCTTCCCTTCTGGTTTCCTCGCCCTCTACCGTTACATCAAAGTCGATCATCTGGTCGCTTATCCTTAAAGCCCCGTATAGGGCCGGTTTTATCCAGCCGTAGGGATAATAGTCATGATGATTGGTCATAGCCCCAAGAGGACAGTAGGACACAACCGATAGGATCAGGACAGCGGCAATTAACCAAGATATGTGCTTTAACTTTGACGGCATAAAAAAAATCGTCCTCAAGAGCCAGGGGATTTTTGTACTCTGGCCTAACTCTTATCGGCTGTTAGGAAAAAAAATTGAATCTTCCCTTGATTTTCTCAAATTAAGTCTTATTATGAGATTCATGGCTGAATAGTGTTTTACGCTTAATCAGGCTAAACCAAAATCCCCAGGCGATGTCTCAACATTTTTTGTCTTTTTGGCCCCCTTTTTGTAAAATTAAGAAGTTTTTTGAGATATTTTTTTCCAGAAATTTACTGGAGGGTTTCACCAAAGGGCATCACTGTCTTAAGTTTGGCTATTTAGGCCCTTCAAAGTCTCTAGACTCCCATGAGTCAGATTCCGGGTGGTCATTTGTATTCAAGGGAAAAAATTGACGAAGTTGTAGCGTCGACCGATCTCGTGGCCCTAATCCGGCAGTACGTTGATCTTAAGAGAGTCGGCAGCTCTTACAAAGCTCTTTGCCCGTTTCACGCCGAAAAAACGCCTTCCTTCATGGTTACCCCGGAAAAAGGCGTGTATCACTGTTTTGGTTGCGGGGCCGGAGGCAACGCCATTACTTTTTTGATGGCCGCCAGCAGCATGAATTTTCGCGAGGCCCTGCAGGAACTGGCCCGCCGGGCTGGGGTCAATCTGCCGGAATCAAAGGAATACAGAAATTATACCGGACCTTTGGTCAGTAAAACGACACTGCTTGAGGTCATGAAAAAAGCCTGTGACTATTTTCAGGCCAATCTCTTTGAACAAGGTAGCTCTGCGGCCAGGGATTACCTCAAAAAGAGAGGTCTGGCTGCGGATCTGGCCAGGTCCTACGGAGTAGGGGTCAGTTTGGAAGGTTGGGATTATCTTCACAATTACTTAAAAAAGGTCGGCTACTCGGATGAAGTCCAGAAGCAGGCCGGACTCATCCGGGCCCGCCGGAATGATGATAAAAACGGGTATTATGATGTTTTCCGGAATCGCCTTATGATCCCCATCTGCGATCCCGAAGGTCGGCCTGTGGCTCTGGCCGGCAGGACTCTGGAAACGGATCCCGCCCCCGAGACGGCAAAGTACATAAACTCGCCGGCTACGGACATTTATAAAAAGGGGCATATGCTGTACGGCTTTCACCAGGCTAAATCTTACATGAAGGCGGCGGGAATGGTTTTTTTGGTGGAGGGCTATTTTGACCTTCTGTCTCTGGTTCAGCACGGAGTCAAAAACGTGGTGGCTTCCATGGGAACGGCTCTGACCCAGAATCAGATAAACATTTTAAGAAACCAGACTAAGGAGGTTTACTTACTTTTTGACGGAGATTCGGCCGGTCAGACTGCGGCCAGCCGGGCTCTGCCGGCTTTACTGACCGCAGAACTGGACGGCAAAGTCATCACTTTGCCTAAAGATCACGATCCGGACACATTCATACTGGAATACGGAGATGAGGGCTTATTCACTGCAGCCGAAAACGCTGTGGATATCTTAGATTACTGCGCCGACCGGCTTGTTTCCGAAAACGGAACAACTCTGGCCGGTCAGGCCAGGGCTGTCAGGGAGGCCAAAGAGATGCTGGCCCGGGTGCCTGATGCGGCCAAAGGCCAGCTTCTTCAAAGGAAACTGGCCGAAAAACTGGGCTTAGATCCGGCGGTTCTGACTTTGGGCCGGACTCCGGAAATTACTTCTCCTGTAACGGTTGAGACCAGACCCAGGATGCCGGTTTCCTATGAGGCCGGGGTCATGAGCCTGCTTAATCACGTGATTATTCATTCGGAACTGGTTGCAAAACTGGACACATTAGAGGATATCTGGCCCCAGGATGCCAGCCGGTCGGTTTTTAACCAGCTCCTGCAGCAATACAGGACTCATGGGCAGATTGAGCCGGAGAAGATTTACTTTGAGGAGTCCGATGAACTGGCTTCTTTAGTTTCCGGGGCCATTCTGACGGCCAGAGCCTACAGCGCCGAAAAAGCGGCCGTGGTTTTTCAGGAACTGACCGATGCTTTAAGATACAAAGCCGCCAAAACCCAGAGAGCACGGCTGACCGAGGCCATCAGTCAGGCTGAACAATCGGGTGACCGGGAGCTTATGAGAAAACTTGCTGAGGAAAAAATGGCCCAGCCCCACCCTATGCTGATGAAGTATAAGCCTCAGTGAGGCTTAAAGACCTGTTTTAAAACATTATAAAAGATTAAAGAAACTGGTAAATTTTAATTTTCCTGAAAGACCGCAGAGCTGGCAGCTCTGGAATGACTACTCGCTGTCCACGGCCACGGTTTTTAGTGAGCTTCTCTTAACGTCTTCTACAGACCCTGAAGTTACTTGCTTTTCGCTTGACACCTCTCAGGTTGCCTTACTTCAATTGCAGAAAGTGGTTATGATTTCATCGTGTCGGCCGGGGTTTTATAAGATCTTCGGTCACGAAATCGGCTCTGACGTCCTTTTTTTCGTACACGGAAACACTCAGCCCGGCGATCTCTTTGGCCCTGCCTTTTATAATATGTCCGGCGCAGTCATTGTTAATTACCTGCCAACCCATGTTTGTCCGGCCCAAAAGAAAATGACACTCGAAAAAATATAATTTTATCCAATTATCTGTATAAAGATGATTGTAATATATATTAAATATATGTTGCATATATATATTTTTTTATATTTGTCATTTAATTTAGCAGTAACAATTAAGTTAAATGAGTTAGATTGGCTCCTGAAATTATTCAGGTGCAAATAGGAATGGTTACTTGCGATCGAGATCTAATTTGATTATTGGTGCTAAAACAAGATTGTACCGTAAAAAATAGACAGCTGAATAAATTTATCAACTCTACTTATCACTATTTGGATAAATAACTCATGTTTATCATACAAAGAGCTAAAATTGATAAAACGGCAAATGAATCTATAACCGATTTTTAAACGGTAAAAAATCAAAAACGACGATACTGTGAAATTGACAAAAATCTGCGTAGCACAATAATTATAAAAATACTAAAGGATTATTATCTTAAACGTTATGTTAATGGCACCAATTAATGAGCAGAAAAATATATAACTTTGTTTCTTTTACATGTTATAAAACTGGTTTTTATAGAGCAAAATTACAAAATTTAGTAAACTATAAAATTTTACGGTAGTGACCTTGACAAACATGGGTTAAGGCTTCTCTTGAAGCTTTGGCCGGCTCATTTTTCAGGTCGGATTCAGTGTGGCCTTCTTCTTTTTTCCGGTATCTTAACTCAATTATCAGATATCTCTCGCTTGGGCGTCCGACGATGATGTCAGAGCGTCCCATGGCCTCGGCCAGTTCAGCCAAAACCATAAGTCCTCCTGAAATCAGGCAGCCCTGCAGAGTGACGTGATAAAACGACTCGTCAGGCGTATGCTGGCAGAAAGAAACAGCGGACAGCACATTGGTGACCCATTCGGCCACCTCGAAGTTCGGAAACTTGAAGGTGCAGCTGGTAAGTTTTATAGGCCTGCCGTTAGGAGTTAAGGGTTTTGAGTCGGTGAAGATTTCTTTATCAATGGCCAGGTCCCCGGAATGAAAAAGGACCGGTAAAGGTTCCAGGCTGTGGAGATCAACTTTTCTGATATTTGAATAAAGACAAACGGCCGCCTGAGGACCCAGAAAATTCTGGGGCCTGTTCCGGATCATAGTCTCAAGATGTGAGGGGCGGCTGCTTTGAACCCAATAGTCGGAGAATCTTTTATGGGCAAAAAGCTTTACGAGCGCAAAAGGATTTATAACCTCATCCGGCTTCAGCCAATTATTGCCGTCATATCAGGCCAGTATTAGATTTCTAAAGCCGTTGAGCTGGTCATCAGCCTCTAAATATTCTATTTCTTTTGGGACTGAAGCAGGTCCTCCATTCTGTTGCCAAAATATTGGCCGAATTCTGAAAAAGTAAAACTGCAAATTCCGCCGTATTCAGGTAAAAAGGAAATGCCCTCGAAGTTGTTTTGTTGGGGTCGGAATCCAGGGCGGTCATGGCGAATCCGGTTATGACGGTCACAAAAACGAAACGCATGTGTTCAAAGGAGCTTTTAAGGGTTGTGTAAAAACCATGAAGGACTTTGCTGTTATCCAGAGTCAAGCCGGGTCGTCAGTATGACCGGACGCCGGGTCATCATACTCGTCAGTCATGATCTCTGCGCCTGCGCCGTGTTTGTCGTAAAGATTGGCCATAAGTCCTTTTAAGATTAAGTGGTAGTTTGTTTCAGGGACGGCGATGTCCAGGGATTTGGCCGCATTCAGGAGGTCAAAAACGATAGAGTCTTCAAGTTATTACCTCGGCGGATTATTATGATAATCTATTTCTTTATTGATTTTACCTTATGGTGATTTGTTTGTATCAAAATTATCCGCCGGGGTAATAGTTATAGTAAACGACATAAATAATTATGCTTGAAAATTGAGATAAGAGAACGTATAATACGCATATAGAGGGTTTTCTTATGCCAATGCGTAAATACGTCACCGACCCGAAGAAATTGC
>JAISEL010000097.1 GCA_031264185.1 Deltaproteobacteria bacterium | reverse complement strand
GGATTATCTAAGTTTTCACTGACCGGGACATCGTATTCGTCAATTAAGACCACAGCTTGTTTGTTGTACTTTTCAGACAAACTTTCTATAATTTCCGCTAAGTCGGTGCCCGGAATAGTTGGATTAATTCCTAACCTCTCGGAATCACTTATCTTTTTCAAATTTTTGAGAATCGTCGCTTCAAGACGCTCAGGGGTGGAATAACCGGTGGACATTGACAAGGAGATAACAGGATATTTTTGGCTGAAATCGTAATCCGAATGCTTCCCGATCCATAAGTCGGAAAATAAGCCCTGGGGCGGTCCGTCAGGGTCAGGCGGCCCGCTGAAAAGCGCCTCAAAAGTACTCAAAAGAAGAGACTTTCCGAACCTCCTTGGGCGGGATAAAAAATAGGCCTTGCCCTTTCTGGCCATTTCATAGACATACTGAGTTTTGTCGGCGTAAACGTAGCTGCCTAGTATGAGTTCTTTAAATGTTTGAATGCCGATTGGTATTTCTTTCATTCCTGTCCCCATGGCTGGATTTTAGTCGGATGATTGAAAAATCCTCAATTCTTTAATTAATACTCGCTTATTGATCCTCTGTTGTCAATGATTACTTTTTGGAAAAAAGTTTCTCAAAAAACACCTCAGACATAGCCAGAGCTGGAGGTGCCAATCTGGAGATGTCGTGGTACCAAAGATTGAAAGAGGTTTTGTCATTTAAATTTCCCACGAATATATCATAATACTGCACCGCAGTCTTGTTGCCAGTCTTTTATTTCAAAGTTTGAGGCAAAAAAATTCCCAGCTATTATATGTGATTAATGGTGATACCTAGAATTAAAAAATAAGTTCATTATTCATTATTTAGTTTTTGTACATAAAAAACTCCGTATGTTTCACGAAGATTACAGTCAACTTTTTCACCTTAGAGAGGAGGAACTAATGACCCAACGTTTTACTGTCATAGAAATTTTAATTATTACCCCGGCGGATAATTTTGATACAAACAAATCACCATAAGGTAAAATCAATAAAGAAATAGATTATCATAATAATCCGCCGAGGTAATAATAATCTATTCGATTTAATCTTAAACGTATATTCTATAGAAGCGAGGTGCATTTAAATGCGGCAAGTAAACAAATTGATGTTAACCGTAAAACTTGTAGATCCGGGTAAAATCCTAACATTAAAGCATAATGGCAATAAAGCTATCAACTCAAAAGTATCGACAAAATTTGGCAATAAAACCTGTAATTACTTAGCTACCGCTTATAATGAAATTGCCGAAAGCATCTCTAAATTGTCACCGGGAACGGAAGTTTTAATAGAAGGCGCACTGTACCAAGAGTATTATACTGACAAAATAACAGGTCAGATGCGGCCTGTTAATAAAATCAGGATAACCAAAATCATCCAGGAAGACAATGAATTTTTTGAAGAGCCTGGCTTTCCAAATTTTTAATAACAGACAGTCATTATGTTATAATAAGAACACTCTTAGTTTTGATCAAATTTTATTGCTTAACCAACAGATTATTTTTCAGCGGCTAACATAGCTATCATGTTTTAGCATTAATTTTTTACCATTGTTTTGTCAGGAATTAAAGGTTCTTGTTAGTTATTCGTAAAATACTCAAGGAGAACACATGAATCAAGATGCATCTACATTTTTTGACGAATTAGAGAGACAAATGCCTCTTGTTTTTAGCCGACAGGAAGCTTCACGTTTGATTGGCAATATTATTTCACCTAATTCCTTACGCAATTTAGATTCAAAACATCAAGGTCCCCAAAATAAGACTGTCATTGGCAAGAAAGTCTGCTATGAAAAGAAGAGTTTTATTTCATGGCTTAAAAATTATAAATATTATTCCAATAAATTTCAGAAAAATTCTTACAGATCAACTTTTCAATATTAAAAAAATGGCTATTACCTAACTAATAATTATTAGTCATTTAGATCTTCAGCCAGGCGAATGTTGATTGCTTTTTAAAACTGGGTTTCAATGTTTTTCACTTAAAGAATCTGAAATGGACAGCGTAATAGTTGCTCGAATTTAAGGCCTTATTTTTATTAAGAAAGGAAGATCCGTAATACTCAGCCAACTTAATGGCAAAAATTCGCAATAAGCATATTGAAAACCGTCTACATTTGATTTGTAGACGATTTTCAGGATCTCGGCCATGGTATTTTAGAGGGAAATTGGGGCCAAAATAAGGCCATCAATTAAGGTTCAAAAAAGAGACTATAGCTATAATTTTGATTTAGGCGGCATATCAGGTAATGCTAATCCGGGATGTAGGCATACATTCCTCTCAGCTAATTGAAAAAAATCTGGAGAACCTGATTCCGGCAGTAGCTGGCAGATTATCTAATCTGCTCTATTCATTAATATATAGCCATCTGAGTTGCTGGTGAATTATACGGCCAATTTTGGATTTGATATTCAGTAAGGTAAATTAGGATGGCATAATAACCCAGGGTGAACGACGTAAACAAAAGCTCTTTTTTCTCCAGGAATTTTTAGCAAGTGATTATATCTTACTAAAAGATCTAAAGCAGCTTGCAGTTCTTCATGCTTAACGCTTGAGCTTAAAGCCTGTTTAGCCTCCCGGTATTCAAAAAACGGGATGTTGTTATTTCTAATATACCGTATATACCATTGTTCTAATCTATCAGCGATATTTATGATTCTTAAATTAAAAGGGCCAGTTAAATAATCAGTATGCTCAACTAATTCATTGGCTATTTCAATGGCCTTAGACATGTGAGCATCGTTAATGACAAAATCAGGACGGTTAAGATCAAGGTTCATTAAAATACAGGCTAATCTCGCCGCTGTTCCATGCAGTTTCCCCATGAATGGAGCCATATGCTGGTGGGAATTTTTAGCTCTCCAATCATTGTAATGACGAAAATCTATATTAAGCCTTTTTGCGCTATCAGATACTTCTACTAAAGAAGGAGGTTTGGATGTGCTGCTATTAATAAGATACAAATATTGAATGGTCTCTCTTAATTTATTTTTCATTAATTCATGCTGTTGCTTATAATTTAGATCTGCATTTGAGTCTAAAATTGGGTAAGCATCTGGATTGATGAAAATAGGCAGGAATCTGCCTAAGAAGCCAGACTCTTGGTAAGCTTTCTTATTATAAAAATCAATTACGCAGCCATATTGAGTGCTTACTAATATGTTCACCCTCGGGGAATCTATCTCAATATTTTTGGACGCAGTCGCTCGTGAATAGTGATCGCCGCTGTATGCTCTTAATAGAATCAAACGCAGGGAATCTTTATCATCATTCTTGTTCAGGCTTGAGAATGGTCTTAGGTCCAAAATGTCCGAGTTGAGTCAGCAAATTAAAGAACAGTTATCAGTAAAGAATTTCCATTCATCAGTTATTACTAGCACTATAATCAGTATTGCCATATTGTTATTACCCCGGCGGATAATTATGGGAATCTATTTATTCTTCGGTTTCACATTGACTTTCACGTATTTAATTTTATCATGGTCAAAATTATCCGCCGGAGTAATAGCAGGAATTTTTATTACTAATTGGGTTAAGTAAATTTATTTATAAGTTGTTTAACTTATTTTTATTTCATCGGCTGAGTAAGCGTTTCCTGATTTATTAAGGTCGCCAACAGTGACCCGGACTTTGGAGTATTATAACCAGAAAATCCTTTTATCGGCGGAGCCAATTTTTAATTTAACCTGGCAACCCATTATTCCCCCATCAGACCTTTAAAACCCAAATCCAAAATCCAATCAATTTTACTTCCGGTAGCCAACATCCGCTCACCCCAGAACCTTCCCTTCTCTCTGAAAAATAAATTCACCGTAACCGTACACGAACGAAGTCAGACGGCACCCTTCGTGTCCCAGACCCAGGAGCGTTATATCCTCAAAATCCCCTGTAATCTCAACAAATTCAATTTTATTTCTGGAAGCTGTATACCCAAATCTCGTTTTCTTGCCCGATGATATTCGGCTGTTAATTGCAGTAATTTTATCAATTTAAGTAGATTATTGATATTAAGATGATTAATATCAAATTATTTAAAAACAGGAGGGTATTTAATATACCCGTGGAAATCCTTTATTCCGGATATCACAATTCAGGCAGCTTAAACAGCCAGGAGAGCGGCTGAAAATTAAATGCTGTAGTCATGGACCCCGATGGGTATGTGCCTATATGTGTTAAAGTCCAGCCAGCGCTGAACCCGGGCCGTCTGATTTTCGGAAGTCAGGGTAGCTAAATCGGCTTTGGCCCGGAGCCAGTCATCCTGGGATCGGACCATGACCCCAAAGCCGCGGCCGTTAACCAGAGGCCAGCCCTGAAAGGCGTAGTCTGAAAGCGGCAAAATATCGGCCACTTGGCCCGCCCGAATCTTGACGGCCACCAGATCCCGGAAAATGACAATATCAAAAAATTCCGGGTAGACGTAGCTTTGACCGGTCAGGGGTACGAGATCGCCAATGGTGTACAGAGGTTTTTCCTGGGCTATTTTGTTGACAGCCATTTCGTCGGCATTATAGTAATATTCTTCAAACACCTCACATCTGGCCTTTAATTGACCGTGAATAAAGCCGTATTTAACGTCTCCGGTATCCTCTGCCCAGGTGATTATACCGCCGCCGACTACGTCAAAACTGCTGATCAGAACAAAACGGCCGGTGGCCTTATGGGAACTGAAGAGATCCAGGGCGATCGGTTTTGACAGATTCATCTCCACTAAAGCCACTTCGTTGAAGCCGACCCGGTTATTGGTTGGGGGGAGGGCGTCTAAGGTGGCAGAGTCTATTAGATGGATGATTTCAGAGACCCAGGCTTCCGTCTCCGATGTGGCCAGCTTCAGTTTATAATGGTGTCCAGGTATAAGAGGGGAGCGGCCCATCCAGAAAATAGAGGCTTTAAAACGTTGGCTGACCAGTGGAGGTTTTTCCGCCGAACTGACCACCTCTCCTCGGCGGTTAAAGAATTCGTCAGAAACCATGAGCCCGACCGATTCTCCGGCGTGGGCCCTGGTTTTTTCGTCCCGGGCAAGCCAGGCAGCCAGTTTAGTTACGGTGGTGACTTTTCGCCCCGGACTTAAGGCCACCCGGTCGCCTATTTTGATACTTCCGGCTTCTATTCGGCCGACTAAGATTCGCCGGTCGTCAAATTTATAAACATCCTGTAGAGGCAGACGGAAGCTAAGGTCATCTTCGGTCCCTTTGGCCAGACTGTCCAGGGCTTCAATTAAGGTCGGACCATTGCTCCAGGCCAATTCGGGGGAAGGTTCAACGATGTTTTGACCGGAAAGAGCCGAAAGAGGAAGGCAAACGGAGGTCTCTAGGCCCAGATTGGCTAAGAACTGGGAGATTTCGGCCACTATTTTTTCATAGGTCATCCGGTCGTATTGGACCAGATCCATCTTATTGACTATGACCCCGATTTGGTTCAGGCCCAAAAGTGCCAGCATGTGAGCGTGGCGTCTGGACTGCTCTTCCAGCCCTCTGGCGGCGTCAATTACCAGAAATGCCGCTTCGGCGTCCGCAGCCCCGGAGATCATGTTTTTTAAAAATTCTTTATGGCCAGGAGCGTCTATAATGACGTAGTCGCGCTTTTCGGTTTTGAACTGGAGCTGGGTTGTGTCGATGGTGATCCCCTGTTTCTGCTCTTCTTCAAAGGCATCTAAAAGGAAGGCAAACTCAAAGGGTTGACCGGTTTCGGCTGAGATCTTTTTGACCTTGTCGATGATTCCCCGGTTCAAAGAATTGGTGTCGTACAGAAGACGGCCGATGACCGTGGATTTGCCGTGATCTACGTGGCCGGTGAAAACCAGTTTAAGTCTTTCCCGGACTTTGACCTCCGGGGTCATGTATTGTGCTTTGTTCGTCATCACATGTACCCGTCTTTTCTAAGTTTCTGCATGGCGTAGGGGTCGGCCTGGTCCTGGGCCCGGCCGTCTCTTTCTCCGGTGTTCGTGTTTTTAAGCTCCTCAATTATTTCCGAAACATTTGAAGCCTCACTTTTAATCCTGCCCGTGCAGGGAGCGCAGCCCAAAGAACGGAACCGGCGGCCGTTTTTGGTAAAATAGAGGTCTATGACCGGAATGTTTTCGGCCTCAATGTAGCGCCAGATATCAATCTCGTTCCACTGTAGAAGAGGATGAACCCTGATATGGTGCCCTTTTGGAAAATCAGTCTTAAACTGGCCCCAGAGTTCCGGAGGCTGATTGGTATAGTCCCACTCGTCGGATTGGTTTCTTTCGGAAAAAACTCTTTCTTTGGATCTTGATCCTTCCTCATCCCGGCGGACTCCGACAATCAGACCGTCAAAGCCGTAAGTTCTGGTCATATCGTTTAAGGCCCCGGTCTTTAAAGCCTGGCAGCAGACAAGGCGTCCTTTGTCCGGGCCCATACCGTCGGCTAGGGCCTCTTTATTTTGATGAACTATCAGTTCCAGCCCCAGCTCTTTGACCACTTTATCGCGGTAAGAAATCATTTCCGGGATTTTGTAGCCGGTGTCCACGTGAATAAATGGGAAAGGGCAGTGACCGAAGAAGGCTTTTTTAGCCAGCCACAGAAGTACGGTTGAGTCCTTGCCGATGGACCACAAAAGACCTAGGCGGCCCAGTCTGCTTTTGGCTTCCCGTAGGATGAATATACTGTAGGCTTCCAAAGATTGGATATGGTCCATAGAAGGCTGTTCCTTTCAATCAGGACTGTCATAACCTGTTTAATTAATCGTTGGCCCAGCGGCCGCAGTGGGGTTCAGTAACCGTCAGTCCGTATGGGGTCGGTAATAATTTCGGTTAAATGATCCGGCCCGGAGACGGTCCAGCGGATAGGGCCGGCTTTTTTGTTATCAGAAGACGGGGCTTTTAGTCTGGCGGTAAGTAACAGCCCCCGGCCGCCCAAAGAAGGACTTAAAAAAAGTTTTAGACTGCCATGAGGACAGCTTTTGAGGCAGGCCGCGCAGGACCAGCAGCGTTCAGGTTCATTAATCAGGGCTGTATTACGGTCAGTCAGGGTTATCAGGTCTCCAGGGCAGACATTTAAGCAATGGCCGCAGCCTAAGCAGGTATTCTGGTCAATAAAGACGCTCACCGCTGTCTCCTAAATATTATGGGCAGATTATTCATGTTCGTAACGTTCGACCCTGACTATGGGTCGGCGGATGATTTTAAGGCCGCCCTGTTCTTTCAGGGCAGAATTTATGTAAACCAAAAAGCTGTCGTCTTTTTCCGGAAAATCGGTGAATTCTCCAAAACCCGGCCAGCGGGTTTCCCGGCGGGCGGACAGATGTTCAACTAAGCTTTGAGCCACAACCAGTTTTTCCCGGACTTCCCAGAGGTTCAGTAAATCCCTTATGTCCGAGGCGGGCAGATCCCGGCTCAGTTCTTCTAAGGTTTTAAGGGTTTTCTTAGCCTCCCTAAGTTCGGCCAGGCTGTAGCGATAGCCCGTACCAAGACCGCCGGCATACAGGTCCATGGTTTTTTGGAGGGCTTCCGTCAAATTGCGGTCAGTGATGACTCCTGGCGGAGTTTTAAAGTGATGCTCCAGTTCTTCTTGAATCTTCCGGCAGAGCAGGGCATATGTCTCATTGTCCTGGGCCTGGGTTACTGAGAAGTTATGCTGAATTTTTATTTTTGGGTTTTTATCTCGGTTTAAATGACCGGCCATGTCATCGGCGGCTATCTCGGCTTCGGCCATGGCTCCGGTCACATATTTCTGGGGGGCTCCGCCGGCTGCATCTCCGGCTGCCCACAGTCCCTTTAACGTGGTCCGGCGATTGGTATCGACCCAGAACCCCCCGGCTGTATGACCTCCCTGAACGTAAGGCTCACTGGAAGCGATTTCGACTCTTAAGGACAGGGGGTAAGAAAATGGGGTATTTCGTTCGGCCTCCAAAAACTTCAGAGTTTGAAGCGGACTCATGTTGAGATAGGCTTTATAGAGCTGCTCCTTGGCTTCCCGGTCAAACTCGGCCTGGAGATAACAGGGACCGCGTCCGGCTTCAATTTCTCTTCTGGCCCCCAGGACTCTTTGGGAAGTGGTCCGGCCGTAGTCGGCTTCATATTCCCGGCCGAAAGAGTTTGTCTGTTCGGCCATGGCTCCCAGAGCCAATGTTCCGGTGGGAGCAAAAGTATCTCGGCAGCGGAGAGCCACAAAGCGCATCTCCAAAGTGGTCATCTCGGCTCCGGCTTTAATGCCCATGGCCAGCCCCCCGCCGGTATTAAAAGGCGAGTACCATAGCCGGTGATTGGTCAGACCGGGGTTAGGAGGTCGGTATAGGCCGGCCGCTCCGCCGGTGGCTATCAAGATAGCCCGGCTTTTGATAAATAGGATGGCTTCTTCGTTCCGGCTCAGGGCGGCCGCCCCTAGAACCCGGCCCGGTAATGCCAAAAGGTGGGTGGCGTTCGTTCTTTCCAGGACAGTTACGTTTTGAGCCCTGAAGACCGCTTCGGCCAGTAAGGGTTTTATGTTTTCCCCGTTGACCCGGAGGTTCCGCCAGCCTCTCTCTGCATAGCGGCCGGTTTGGTCTTTATGAACCGTCAGACCGATTGATTCCAGAAAAGAGACTTGCTTATTAAGTTTTTCGGCCATGGATAAGAGGAGATCAAATCTGGCCAGACCGTGGGCATCATTCAGCGCGTATCGGGCATAATCCAGAGGGGTCTTTCTTTGGCCGATATAAGCGTTCAAAGCATTGACTCCGGCCGCCAGGCAGCCGCTCCTTTTTAAAAAGGCCTTTTCAAGTAAGGCGACTTTAATTCCCTTTTGGCTTAATTTTATGGCTGCCAGACAGCCGGCCGCCCCGCCTCCGATAATTAAAGCCTCAAATTCCAGGTTTTTATGGGTCAGCATAGGATTTTTGTCACCTGATTCCTGTTTATTAACCTAAGCTCCTGAGTTGATTTGTAATCACCAAAGCCTTCAGCGCCCTGGCCGTGGTCAAATCTGGAAGTTATAGCCTCCGCCGCCGTTGGCCAGAAGCCGGTTGCCGACCAGTTCGGCTTTGCCTTCTTTAAAGGCATAGACACGGTAGATCATGACTTTAACCGTCTGGCCGACCGCCAGCGGCGGCCGTTCCAAAGAGTAGCCGGTGGCCAGGGAAAACCCTCGTACGCTGACGGTTACTTGCAGAACATCTCCGCGAAAAGCCAGAGACTCGATTTGGCCGTCCTGAACGGTGTTCTCCAGTTGGATCGGTTCCCCCTGAGCGTAGAGCCGGATAAATTCCGGTCGCACGGCGCATTCTGATTCCCTGGGAGCGTTTTCAAAACCCACCAGACGGCCGTAATCCCGGATGACCGTAGACTCGCCGATGAACTGGGCCACAAAAGGAGTCGCTGGTGTCCGGTAGAGTTCAACCGGGGCACCGGTCTGCTCCACCCGGCCTGAATTGGTGACAATGATTCGGTCGGCTACTTCAATTGCTTCGGACTGGTCGTGGGTGACAAAGATGCTGGTGATTTTCAGCAGGCTGATCATCCTCCTCAGCCAGGTCCGGAGTTCCCGGCGGACTTTGGCGTCAATGGCCGCAAAGGGTTCGTCTAAAAGCAAAATCCGGGGATTGGGAGCCAGAGCCCGGGCAAACGCCACTCTCTGCTTCTGACCGCCGGACAGCTGGGCCGGATAGCGGCCGGCCAGATCCTCCAGACCGATTAAAGACAAAAGTTCGTTTATTTTTTCTTTTATTTTGGCCCTGGGTGTCTTTTGAGTCTTAAGACCGAAGGCGATGTTTTCAAAAACAGTCATATACCTGAAAAGAGCGTAGTTCTGGAAAACAAAGCCAATGCCTCGGCGGCTGGGTTCCAGCCTGGTTATGGACTGGCCGTCCAGAAATATGTCGCCGCTGTCCGGAGTTTCCAAACCGGCGATCATCCGGAGAATAGTCGTTTTGCCGCTGCCGCTGGGTCCCAGCAGGGCGGCCAGAGTCCCTTTTTCCAGACTGAAGCTGACTTTTTTGGTTGCCTCAAAATTCCCGAACCTTTTGGAGATTTCCTTCAGTTCAACGAACACTTTGATTCACCTCTTTTTTGGCTATGCGCTCCACCACACTTCTGGCAGTCAGGATGACTATGGAGGTAATGACTAAAATTGCCGACACGGCAAATGCCTCCCGATAATGATGTTCGTTGTATAATATTTCTATATGGAGAGGCAGGGTGTTGGTTTTGCCTCTCAGATGACCCGAGACGACCGAGACAGCACCGAATTCCCCCATAGCCCTGGCTGTACATAAAATGACGCTGTAAACCAAAGCCCAGCGGATATGGGGCAGGGTGACGTAAAAGAATGTCCGGAAGAAACCGGCTCCCATTAAAACGGCCGCCTGCTCCTCATCGGTGCCCCGGGCCGTTAAGACCGGAATTATCTCCCTGGCCACAAAGGGAATGGTGACAAAAATTGTCGCCATGACTATGCCAGGCGCAGCAAAAACGATCTTAAGATTATGGGCTTCCAGGAAAGAATGAGTCCAGCCCAGCCGGCCGTATGTTAAAATAAAGATGAGCCCGGCAATAATCGGGGATACGGCAAAAGGCAGATCGATCATGGTAATCAAAAGACTTTGGCCCCGGTAACGGTAACGGGTCAGACACCAGGCGGCGGTAAGCCCAAAAAGAGTATTGGCAGCCACGGCGATGACGGTGGTCAATAGGGTCAGCTGAAGGGCTTTAACTGTAAATGTGTCAGTCACGGCCCGGGCAAAATTGGCCCAGCCTGCCCCAAATGCCTGGGTCACTACTACCAGAAGGGGCATGACGAGCATCAGCAAAGTGAATAGAAGGCTTATGACAATCAAAGCGTTTTTAATGAAGGGATTTTCCTGGCGCCGGCTTTCGGCGCCGATCTTAACCGTTTGGCTGGGAGGCATTTTGTGTCCCTTGTCGGCAATTAAAAAAATTTGAAGGCTGTAAAGCTGAACAATTATTTTAATCGATTTAAAAGAGTTTAGTTTTCCACGAATCTGGCCGCCCTGATCTGAAGCCGATTGACCATAAACATGATCATAAACGAAGCAAAAAGCATGAACATAGCTACAGCTGTGGCCTGTCCGTACAGAAATTCTTCCAGCCGGGTAACGATCATAAGAGGGGCTATTTCGGTTTGGAAAGGCTTGTTGCCGGCAATGAAGATGACGCTGCCGTATTCGCCCAGACCCCTGGCCAGGGCCAGAGAAAAGCCGGTCATTACGGCCGGTTTCAGTTCCGGCAGGACTATTTTCCGGAAAATGGTAAAACTGCCGGCCCCCAGAGTCCTTCCGGCTTCCTCGTAGTCCGGGGATAGCTGCTCTAAGACCGGCTGGACGGATCTGACCATAAAAGGCAGGGTTATAAAAGTTAGAGCCGTCACAATGCCTACTTTTGTGTAGGCAACTGATATGCCAAGATGAGACAGAGGTTGGCCAATCCAGCCTTTGTCGGTCGTCAGAGAGGTCAGAGCGATTCCGGCTACGGCGGTCGGCAAAGCAAAGGGCAGCTCAATTAAGCCGTCAATTAAGCGCCGTCCGGGGAAACGGTAGCGGACGAGAACCCAGGCCAGTATGGTTCCGAAAACGACGTTTATGGCGGCGGCCAGAAAAGAACAGCCGAAACTGACTTTGTAACTGGACAGGACTCGGGCATCGGTGGCCACCTGGACGATTTCCTTGAAACTTAACTGAGCGGCCTGCAAGGCCATGGAAATCATGGGGATTAAGACGAAGAAGCCGACATAACTCATAGTGATCCCCATGGTCAGTCCGAAGCCTGGTATGACTTTTTTTGATTGGCGCGTCTGACTCACAGTCCCTCCCCGGATTTTTTAAGCCTACGTCCGGTAATTATTTTCCAAAAATACGGCTTTTGGTGTTGTTTAGATCTGATAAATTAAGATTTAACCCCGTATTATAGGCGCATTTTCTGACAGTCCGCTCTCCCCTGGGCGGCCGGGGAGGCGGACTCTGGGTGTTAAATTAGAGGTCAGGCCGTTACTTAGTGTAGATCCGGTCAAAGACGCCGCCGTCGCTGAAGTGCTTTTTTTGAGCCGTTTCCCAACCCCCCAAAAGGGGGTCGTCGATGGTGATGAGCTTTAAGTTCAAATCAAAATATTTGGTGAATTCTTTGATGATCTCCGGATTTGACGGCCTGTAATAGTGCTGGCCGGCTATTCTCTGGCCTTCGTCGGAGTAGAGATATTTGAGGTATTCGGTGGCCAGCTCCCGGGTGCCTTTTTTATCCACATAGGTATCAACGATCGCCACCGGCGGTTCGGCTAAGATGCTCGTCGGAGGGGTAACAATCTCAAACTCGCCGGGCCGTTCGGCCAAGGACAGATAAGCCTCGTTTTCCCAGGCCAAAAGCACATCGCCCTGGCCGTTTTGGACAAAGGTATTGGTCGAGCCTCTGGCTCCGCTGTCTAAGACCAGAACATTGTCAAAGACCTTTTTGATATAGGCGAGGACTTTGGTTTCGTCATGACTGTATTCCTTGTCTCCCCAGGCCCAGGCGGCCAGATAGTTCCAGCGGGCTCCGCCGGACGTCTTGGGGTTGGGGGTGATGACGCCGACCCCTTCTCTGGCCAGATCGCCCCAGTCAATAATCTTTTTGGGGTTCCCTTTACGGACCAGGAAGACAATGGTTGAGGTATAAGGGGAGCTGTTATTGGGCAATTTTTTCTGCCAGCCTTTCTGGATCAGTCCGGCCTCCTCAACGGCCGTGATGTCAATAGCCAGGGCTAGGGTGACCACATCGGCTTCATTGCCCTCAATGACCGAGCGGGCCTGTTTGGCTGAACCGCCGTGGGACTGGACAACGGTGACTTTTTCTTTTTTAGTCTCCTGCCAGTACTTCTGGAAGGCAGTATTATAGGCTTCGTAGAGTTCCCTGGTGGGGTCGTAGGAGACGTTGGTCAATTCCTGATCGGCCCGAGCCGTAGCCGTGAAGACCGTAAGCAGAGCCGTAACCGAGAGCATGGTAAAAATTCGCTTAAACATCCGTTCCTCCGGGGGTCGATAGTCAAAAAAAAACCGAGGGGGCCAAATTTGGCTCCTTCGGTCTTCATTTTGAAGATCAACCGGTTGATGTGATTACTTTAGTTTTGGCCGACCGGTTTAAGCCAGTCGGTTTGGTCTTCAGAGTGTCTGATCAACCTTTAAATTTTTCGGTCCGGATTTTGGCACCCTATGATTTTCGGCCCGAGGGGTCCGCTCTGAGCTAACCCAAAATAATCCGCCCAATTTAAGGGTACCTTAACCATTGAACTATCGGCCAATATAATAAAACCAATTAGGGCTTGTCAAGAGAAAATTAGCCCCAGACCGAAGGTCAGGTCTGGGATTTTACGGTTTCGGTCAGTCAGGCCCAATTGTCGGCCGGAATCGGGCCGGAAGTTTAGTGTTTTATAGGCCTTCTTCAGCCACTTTCAGGCTGTGAGGTATAGTGGATTTCCCGTCTTTGAGACAAACGGCGGGGCCGGTTGCAGGACGAAGAAATATGAGCTGTCCCCTGAGGCGGGCCCGGATATTATATGAGGCGTATGCGGCTCAGGTACATGGTTTCAAAAGCGGTTTTTATGAAGCCGGATAGGCCGGATCATTAAATTTGCGGTTTTGGCAGTTGCTGCTTATCTTTTCATATCTTATAGGCTGCTGAGCCGAATGCCTCCTTTTTTCAGGCACGTCCGGACAGCTCCCTCTAAAATGTTAATATTATCCTGTTTCAGATAGGAAAAAGAAACAGACAGACTTTTGTCATTTTTTTCCAATACAGAAAGAGTCCGGACCGTTCCAGACAGTCACTTCACTCCAGGGGCAAAAAACGTTTTTTCCGAGAGGGAAAATTTTTCCTTTTAAGGAAAATGCCCTTGCCGTTAATGACCGACGAACCGAATGTACATGTTTCACCGGAACGAAGTTGGCGCAGGCAGTCATCCAGCAAAACAGCGGCAACTGCGTCCCACAAGCTCTTAATGAAATTGGTGTATATATCATAAGTCAGGTAAATAGGTAAATAGCGCAGAAGGTGCCGGTATAAATTCCGTTAGCGGATTTTTTGGCGGCTCCCAAGCGGACGGCTTTAATTGACTCAGCCGGTAAGCTTTTTCCGTCCCAGTCAGTGGTTTACGGTGAAATACGAAGATTTTTTAGGAATAGCGCCAACTGAGGCTTCGTATGCTATTTTCCGGGCCCATTGTTCGTTAAAGATTATTGCTTATTTTTGGAGATGAGTACGGAAATTGGCTGGATCTTTCAGATCCGCAGCGTCTTCGGCGGTCAGATCAGCCGTTATGTCAGTTCCGGGAAAAATGTCCTTCAGCATTGTCATAATTGGCAGAGAAAAAAATCAGCCTTTTGGGATATTTGGATAAACTTTTGGGATATTTGGATAAAAAAAGGGTCATGTCTCTGATAGTTGCGGCCAGTTTAATACTTTGTTCATGCTCTAAGCTGCGGCTTTTGGCGCTCACCTGAATCGGGCGGGCTGCGGCCGCCCGATTCTTGGCTGCTTTTACTAGTCGCAGCTCAGAGGAATCAAGTAAGGAGATGGATTTTTAGAGGTACATATAGAGCGGATGTGTCCGATCATTTCTTTTATACTGGTCTCTTCCCGGCCGAGAAAATTCTGGATTTCAATTTCATAGATATCAACCAGATCGTCAATCAGGCTTGGGCTCCGGTCATTTCCGCCCTCGGTTGCCGATTCGACCATTTCGGTTATGGCCGTTACCTGTTCATCTGGGTTTAGTCTGTTGAAAGCAGAATCAATGATATCCCAAAATACCGCCGTCTCTGATGTATTTAATCTTTTAAAAGTGAAAGATTTGTAATTATGGAAAAACCGGCGGCTATTCGGTCTTCGCTGATGTCGGCGGCAAATTTATACGGATGAATATTTTCAAACTCATAAGCCAGTTTAACAGCCCAGCCGACGGTCTCATCTTTGGAAAGTGTCGGGCAGACGAACCAGCGCTGAGGTCAGCAAATTGGCCTTAGCCATTGGCGGTAAATTATCCGTGTTTAGTAAGGCTTTTGGACTTGTTATTAAAGTATCCATCAGTTCTTTGGACGTTTGCGGGTTGATTCCAGGGAGCCAGGCTACTTCGGAGGTCGAACGTTTTCTGGGATTAGTTAATTCGGCACTGGCGGCCGAACAGGCAGCAGGGTCTATGACGAGGCTGCGTTCCGCTGCGTTCCTCGGTCAGTTCCCTGATCCTCAGCAGGTTACCTGGTTGTCTCTGGTTGTGGCGGTTAAAGTATTAAACGGGTTATTATTGAAGTCCATTTTTTTCCTGTTACATCATATCCAGACGAAGTCGAGGCATCTGGTCTTTTATTCAAGTCTGGATGCAGTTTTTTAGCGGCCAAATCCCGGCCTTCCAGAATAATTTTTGTACGGGTCGGGCTGGCGACAGTCTGGCCGCCTCTCGAATCAAAAATATATAAATTGGAAACGTCCTTTGAGCTAAAAGGTCATCATGACAGAATTGAGATTTTTTATCTGCCTCCCATATTCACCAGAGTTAGACCCTGATGAGTATCCAAACAATATATTAAAAGGCGATCTACGCAAGTGATCTCAGCCTCATGAACAGATGATCTTAATACAAATATCCGAAAAACCATTAAGGGACTGCAAAATGATTCACAAAAAATAATAAATACATATGACCACGAAAAAGTTGGTTATGCCAAATGGTATTAGCTTAAATTTCTGCAATAATTACGGTTTGCAGCATTATCAGAATTTCATGCCGTGGGAATAGAAGTTTCTCTTCTCCTTTGGTTACGGTCCAGCCGTCAACATAAAGAGCCTCGTGAAGAACAGTCAACTGTTTGCGGGCAAATTAGAACTTACTGACCGGACCCTTCAAAGATGCCTTGTGAGATACTGCTTTGATTAAGGTCTCCAGCATACCTGCTGCCGGCAAAAGGCGAATAATCAATGCGGCCTCTGAAGGCTGCTCGCCCCGTTTGGTTAACTTGACTTAGATCGACTCCCTCCGGGGCAAAAGCGGTAGCCTGGATAAGAGTTCAGATTTTTTCCATTTCAGCAGGCAGAATATGACTTAAGAAATTGCGGCATAAAGCCAGTTCCTTAAGACCTTCCGGAGTCAAGTTTGCCCTGGAAAGATCTTTGAGTTTGCTGTTTAAACTGCAGTATGATTCCAGGCCTTTCTTGTTAAGGACTGTTTTGCCAAATCTTGAGGTTTCCAGTTGGCTGTTCAGGCGCAAGACAGTTTGTTTGGAGCGGTCCGGCATTTTTTTAAAATGTCTTTTAGGCTTAGTTCGTTTCTGGTTTCTGGAGGACATCAATAATGTGCACAGCGACAGTGACTTTTCGGCCGGTTTAGAGTCCGCCCCTTTTTTGTTCCATTAATCCATCTAAGAATTAGTATTGATTATTTGGTTGTTGAACCACATACTGACACTTTGGCTTCGATCAATTCAGGACTATGGATAAATTATCTTGTAGCAGGCTTAGGGTCCGAATTGGTCAAAATTTGGAGGAAAAGCCGGAAAAATCACTCCGGGTTTTTCAGCCAAATTCATATTGTATATTATTCAATTTTTTCATTCCATATTTACAGATAGTAAAGAAATAATTTATTCCTGTATTTACGGGCAGTTAGTAAAACGACCCAACAAAAAAACTGAGAATTATGGCTTAAAATAAAGTGAACCACTGGATATTTCAAAAAGACATAAATTGGCCGAAAAATTCTGACCGATTCGGTCAGAAAGCTTAAAAATCTTTCTGCCCAAATCCAGCCTTGTCTTCTGTTTTTGGGCCATAATTTTAGAGTCCGTAATTGCCGGTTGGGGTGATACTTGGATTATCGACTATTTTTTGATATTACCCCGGCGGATAATTATGAGAATCTATTTTCTTCGGGTTCACCTTGACTTTCGCGCATTTAATTTTATCTATGGTCAAAATTATCCGCCGGAGTAATAGTTCCATTGGAGGTAATTTGGTGCGATAGAGGATAAAAATTGTATATAGTCCTATATTAAGTCTGTTTACATTTAATCTGGTCATCCCCGGTATCCCGGTCACTATTGACCGGCTTAAAATCTAAACCCTCAAACGTCTGGACCTGGTTGCCTCTGATCAGTTCATCATGAAGGTGTCTCTGAACTTTTTTTATCTGACAGGCCCGGGCCATATTTTTGGCATTCATTTTTTCCACGAGACGCTCTACGGCTAGACTTTTGTTGCCCTGCTGGGTTCTGGCCGTGATGGAGGCAGCGATGAGGCCTGAGGGCAAATGCTCAACTCTTACCCCGGTTTCAACTTTGTTAACGTTTTGGCCGCCTTTACCTGGACTTCGGAAGGTCTCAAAGCGCAGATCCCGGCTTTTAATGTCAGCTTTTTTCATTTTGTTTTCAAATGGGAGGTTGACGGCATCCTGAACAGAACTGATCTGAAAAAACCAATTTTGGCGGCCGTGGTTGGGCCGGAAAGGGCTTTTGCTCTTCCATTTTAAGCTCCCCTCTGGCAGCCTTATGTCCGGCGGCAGGCTCAAAGTGACGCTCTGATAAGCGGTGAACCTAAGACCACCGGCGGTTACCTCGTGTTCGCCCTGGCAGGACAGTACCTTCAATGCCGGATATTCGGCAGCCAGGTACTTAAGGTACAGACCCACAGCCAATTCGCATTCCGCCGGTCCTCGGCCGGAACTTAGTTGCCAGTTTTTCAATTTTCTCTCCTCAGCCTTTGAACGTTAAAAGAGGTCTGAAGACTATGGCCGTCCTAGCCGCCTGATTGGCGACCATGGCCTCAATGACTGACTGGATGTTTTTATAAGCCTCCGGAGCTTCCTGAAAAAGAAGTTCGGCTTCATAGCAGATTACCCGGCTGCCCAGCTCGGTCCTGGTCAGATCTGTTTTCATCTTTTTTTTGGAAAGACGTTCCCGGCACATTGATCTTGCCCACTTGCGGCCTGCCCCGTGAGACAGGGAGTAAGCCCAGACCGAAGTGTCCGGCTCAGGCTCTAAAATATAGGAAAAAGCGCCTCTTGAGCCTGGCAGCAGGACCGGCCCCCTTTCCGAAGAGACTGCTCCTTTGCGGTGGATAAGGTTTGGGCCGCGGCGTTCGACGAAATTATGGGGCAAATCCAAAATCAGCCGGCAGCTTCCGCCCAATTTGGTCAGCAGTCTTTCGGCAACCAACCGTCTGTTTAAAACGGCCCAATTCATGGCCAGAGTGTGCTGACTGAGATATTCTCCGGCCTCTGCGGAGGTCAGTTCATAGCCGGTTTCGCTGCTAAAGGCGTTAAGGATGGATTGACCTAAACTGCGGGAGCCGGTGTGGATCAAAAGGAATATTTTGTCCTGACTGAGGGATAATTTATCGGCTGTCTCGGGCTCTAAGACAGTCTCTATTTTTTGAAATTCGGCAAAGTGATTGCCGCCGCCTATGGTGCCGATGTCTGACCGATGATCAAAGGAACCTATCAAAGAGCTGTACTCAGCCAGTTCGTCTTCGTCCAGCCTGCCCAGGCGGCCAAAAGCAGTCAAAGTCTTTTCGGCTTTGTCGAGTTTAAATTTGCGGATCGGAATATCGGTTTCCCAAAGAGCCATGCCGCAGCCGATATCGTTACCCACCACGTAGGGATAGACAAAATCACGTCCCAAAAGAGCCAGACCGACCGGGGAGCGTCCGCCGTGGAGATCCGGCAGACCGGCCACCAGTTCAACCCCAGGGTAGCGGTCCAAAGTCTCCAGCTGTTTCAGGGCACCGCCCTCCAGCCAAAGTCCGTCGTTGGTCATTATTTTAACCGTCATATCCGTTCCTATTGAAATCCAACCCGCTTTTGGAAATCTTCCTTCTTAAGTTTTTCTTCCTGAGCCAGAGCCCCAATAAGTTCCGAGTGCTTCAGGGCGCCGGGGGCGGCCAGCCAGTATTTGGCTTTGACAGCGTGAAAATCGCCTGGAGCAGTTATGGTCATTGAATCCAGGGCTTTCAAATCATTGTCATCCGGGTCTGAGCCGGCCAGAGGAGATAATGGAGTCCGGCAGAGAGATCTGAGCTGAACCTGAGAGGGATAAGTGAACTCAACCTTACGGCTGAAACGCCTGATGGCCGCCGGATCGAGCATTTCCAAACGGTTGGCGGTACAGACGCAAATTGACCGGCATTCCTCCAAACAGATCAGAAATTGGTTGACAGCGGATGTTTCCCAGGAGCATACGGACGTATTGCGGTCAAAAAGAAAGCTGTCGGTTTCGTCAATTATTAAAACGGCCTCGTCTTGCTGAGTCTTTTGAAAAGCCCCGTTGACCCGTTTTTCCGCCCCGCCGACGAAAGAGTTTAGCAGACCGTTAGCTTTGGTCAAGCGGCATTTCATTTCTAAGGTGCCGGCAATATGCTTGGCCAGAGCGGATTTACCGGTTCCAGGCGGGCCGTGAAACAAAAATGTTCCCTCCGCCCGGTTCAGCCGGCTTACCGCTTCTCAAGATGGAGTCATATTTTACAGGCGGTCCAAAAATTCATACATTGGGCCTTTGAGACAGACTCCGTCCAGAGCAAAAGGCTCCTCTGACTGGCCATTTAGGGATCTTCGGTTCCCGTCGTTGATTAACGCCAAATGTAACTATTCAGTCGGTGGATCCCTATGGCGCACCCGGAGTGGCCGCCTCAACATACTCGCCAAAAGCCCCCTCTCCTTCAGTCAGTGCTTATGTCAATCTTTTGAGTAGTTATTCAGCAAATTTTCTATTTTTGCCATTACTTCCCGCCTCAGCCATTTGGGAAAAAGGACAGTAGCCCGGTCACCGAAACTTAGGATCCAGGAAATTAACTCTTCTGAGCTTTTGGCCGTCAAACTCAATGTTAAAGTGCCGTCATTGTGGATGATTTTTTCCTCGTCCAGACTCCACTCCCTTTCGGCCACATAAGTAGAGGCTTCGGAACTGAATTTAATTTTGGCCTTAAAAGGTTCGCCTATCAGACCAAAACCGATTTCTTCCTGCTCAATGCCCGGCAACTTAGAGCTGGAACGTCCTGAGATTTCCACCGATTGGAAGCGGTGGACAGCCAAAAGTGCGGGGTTGTCATAAAGACGGCTCTGATCTTTTTTATCCAGCATCCAGCCGTCCACGTACAGGGCTTCGTGAAAAGCCGTCAATTGCTTTGGAGCGAACGCGTACTTCTTGACCGGCCCTTTTAAATTAGGGCGGTAAGTCACATCGCATATCCGGCGGTCAGAGATGGCCTTTATTAAGGTTTCCAGAGTTTCGGCAAAAGGAGTGTAATCAATTCGGCCTCTGATGGCCGCCCGTCCTAAATGGATGACCCGGGTGGGATCGATCCCCTCAGGGACAAAGACAGAGGCCTGGCGAATGGTCGAATCCAAACTTTTTCTTATGTCAGGCGGCAGAACATGGCAGAGGAAATTGCGGCACATGGCTAATTCTCTGATGCCGTCAGAGGTCAAAGACAATTTGGGTATTTCTTTGGGTCGGTCCAAACGGTACATATTTTCCCGGCCCTGTTTGGAAAGAATCACTTTACCGCACCTGGAGGCCTCCAGCTGGGTAATTAAACGGAGAACTGCCTGTTTGGAACACTTAAGCTCACTGGAAAGTTCGGTCAGACTCAATTTCCGCCTGGAGATCATCAGCAGGCTGTAGAGAGACAGCAGTTTTTCCGCCGGTTTGGCTTCATCCCATTTATCTGGCACAATTCGCTCCGCAGGCAGCAGTAAGAGAAATTAAGAGATATTATAGTTGAGTTTACTGTTCAGAAATTGCTTTTCATTTCTTTTGCAAAATACTCAGGAATATACTTGGAGCTGCCTGGCATAGTCCGCCTGGTCCTGATTATGAGCTCTAAACGTTGTCTCCAGTTTTTGCTTTAATCCTCGGCCGGTGTTGGCCATTATTCCAAATTATAATTCCAGATTTTGATATGTACTGTAAAGAATTTTCTTCACCAATACCAAAGGATCCGGGGAGGAAAATGAAAAATAGCATTTAATCCAATGTCCGGGAGCCCAAGTTTCAGGCCAAGATCGGAACATTCTGAAGGCTTGAGGCTAAAAAGCAGAAATTGTCCACTAACGGAGCTTTACGGAAGCGTCAAGATATTAGTTCAAAAAAGGCACCTTCAAAAGAGAGCGTTTTCCTGGAGAAAATCCGTAAGCTAATAAACAGAGCCGGAGGCCTCCTCCAATTTGCGGATGCGGATAGAGCCTTGGAACCAATAAATTTTGAAAATAGATTAATAATGTTAAGTTTAAAAAATATAATAGTTTTATATAGAGATAATTGTAATGCTTTTTATTTGAAAATTAGCCGGAAAGGATTGTGAGCGGAGCGGAAAAGCTAGGCTGTAAAATACGGTTCCCCGGCCCCGGCCAGGGAAAGTATATGTGCCGGCTTTTGTTCAGGAAGTCTCAGGGAAGGCAGGACAATAGGCCATATTTATCTGACCATTAAAAAAGTGAAATGTTCCATGGCTCAAAAATTTATGAACCTTCTGCCGATATTTTCCAAGTCCGGACAAACAGGCCAAAAACATAAGGACACTGATACTTAATCTTCATGTCAAAAAAATTTTACTCAGGCCGTTGATTCATTAGAGGATTATTTACATTTCATTACTGACGATAAGCTTATTATTCAAAGTAAAATATTACAATAATATTAGTAATAATTTACTGTTTTACAAAAAATTTACTTGAAATCTATCAGGCTTGCTTATATTATCTGGTCTGATCAGGACTCAAAACATTTGGGAAGTTATGTCCTGACTTCCGGTTGGACCAAGGTACAGTTAGTGCCAATGTTCCCCTGATTACTTATTAGGCGCCTAAAAATCGCCTGGGCCGGAAATTAAAAGCATTCAAGGCTTGATATTTATCAAGATTTACAGTAGGATAGAGTCATAATTTGGTTCTTAAAATGCTAATTTCTCGCCTGGCTCCCCAGCCCCTGACCAGACAGAGATGGCGGCAGTCAATTTTCAGATTCAATTTTGCTGTTGTTTTGGTTTTGATTTATTGGTAAATCATTTATGGATAAAACTGTATTTTAAAACAGTCAAATGCTGCTAAATATAATAATTTATAAAATTAATTGAATAACTGCCGGTCATAATCTCAAGGTCTCCAACCAATCGTTCCAGAGGGTCTTACATGTCCCAGGATATTTTAGGTCTAATAACCGAACATATGAATCATGGGCGTCCTCTGGCCGGCTTGGATCTTGGCGGCCAGAGTTTTTCAGGCATGGACTTCAGCTCTCTGGTCTTTGATAGCTGTTCTTTATCTGGAGCCTCGTTTAATGATGTCCGGTTTGTGGACTGCGTTTTTCAAAATACCGACTTTATAGGGGCTGTTTTTTCCGGCAACAGCTTTTTAAGGACCAAATTTTTAGGTTCCCTTAGCCAGGCAGATTTCAGCCGGGCCAGTTTCAAAGACTGTTTACTGACCGGGGGAGACTTTGCCGGGATAAATTTCAGCCGGGTGACGTTTTTTAACTGTGACTTCAGCCCCAGAGCCCACTTTTTTAAAGCCGATTTATCGTCAGGCCTTCTGCACGGCTGCCGGTTCGGATCTGCTTGCTTTAAAGGCTCGAAATTGGAACTTTTGATCATCCGGCAATCGGCTTTTGAGGACATCAGCTTGGAAAGCACCTCGGCTGTTCAGCTTCAGGCCACGCAAACTAAACTTTTGGGCCTTCTGGCCAAAGATACAGATCTGACCTGCGCCAATTTTTCTAAAAGCGATCTGACCGGGGCCAAATTAAGAGGCCAGACTTTGACCGGGGCTTTTTTTCGGGAAGCTAAACTGGCCGGAGCCGATTTAAGTAACGCTCGGGCCGACAAGGCTATTTTTTCCGGAGCCGATTTAAGTCACGCCAATTTAAAAGGTCTGCTCAGTCCTTACAGCGATTTTTCCCAGGCCAGGTTTTCTTTGGCCGTTTTAGCCGGGGCCGATTTTTCCTATGCCAATTTTCACCGGACCGTAGATCTTGAACTTTCGGCCGCCGGGCGGACCGACGGCGCCCGTTTTACTGATCCGGATCTGGCCAGGGCTGAAGATTTTCAGACCCGACCGGCCTGATTTTTTACAGGCGTTCCGCCTGAAGTTTTGAGGTAAGTATGCCCTTAGCTGTTAATTCCGATCTTCTGCCGGAGGAAAGACTCCCCTTGGGATTAAAGACAGTCCGCCTGGCTGAGGCCAAAGAAGGCGGCTTTTTAATCTCCGACGGTGAAGCTTTGTTTGAAGCCCGAATGGCGTCCTCCTGTCTCCTGGTTCCGGAAAAAGGCGATCTGGTTCTGGCTTATTTTGACCGGGAAAAAGTCTATATTACGGCTGTTCTGGAAAGGACCCTGACCAAAAAAGCCGCCCTTAATCTGCCGGACCGGGTGGTTATTGAGTCAGCCGATTTAGGCTTTAAGACAAAACATTTTTCAGTAGACACGCAAAAAATCCAGTTTAAAGCCGATCAGGTCAGTCTCTTCGGGCGCCTTTTAAAACTGGATTTCCGGATCGTCCACTGCCTGGCCGGTCTGGTGTCCTCGGTCTGCAGGTCGTTTTTGGGCACGTCCCATAACCTGACTTTAAAAGTTGACGGGGCGGCCAAAGTTTCCGGTCAGTCGATTCGGATTACGGCTCAGGAGGATCTTATGGCCAGGGCTGAAGGCCTGGATTTAAAAGCCAGCGGATCGGTCAAAATTGACGGGCGGGATTTAAGGTTGGGATAAAATTATGTTTGCTTTGACTGTCAAAGGCGGAATGGCCACGTTTCTGGCTCCGGATGTCTGCAAGGTGCCGTCCCCGGCCGGGCCGGTGCCCATGCCTCTGCCCAATATGTTTCAGCTCAATCAGGCCGATCCTTCCACAGCCTCCCAGAAAGTCTTAATTGATGGAGCCCAGGGCCTGACCGCCCAGAGCAAAGTGCCCATGTCCCAGGGCGATGAGGCCGGCACCGCAGGCGGGGTTGTTTCCGGAAAATTCATAGGGCCGGGGACATTTTCACCGGCCACGGCCAGTTTGAAAGTCTTTTTGGAAGGCAAAAGGGCAGTGTCCCAGGGAGCAATGACTTTCCATAACGGGGACGCTCTTTTCAACACCACCGGCTCCTGTCCCATGGGTGCCCAGGTCAAGGTGATAGCCAATTGACTTCAGGCAACTCCTGTCTGGAAGGTCTGCTGGCCGATCTGTCCGACGACGGTAAGGAGTCTTTGGTTAAAGCTTTAGCTTTTGCTTTGCCCATGGAGCCTAATTTTGCCGATCTTAACCGGACGCTTCTGGAAATTGACGGGCTGGTGGCCGGTTTGGATTCGGCTCTTGGCCGTCAATTGGACGCCATTCTCCACCATCCGGATTTTTTGGATGTGGAAAGGACGTGGAGGTCTTTAAAGTACCTGGTCGACCGGGCCGACAGCCGGGAAAATATTGAGGTCTATCTTTTGGATGCCCAGAAAAGCGAAGTCTGCGAGGATTTTTCCGAGGCTCCGGAGATAATTCGCTCGTCAATGTTCCGTAAGATTTACTCCATGGAGTACGGCCAGTTCGGAGGTCAGCCTTACGGAGTGATCATAGGCGCTTACGAACTGTCCAGTCAGCCTGAAGATCTGTCCTTAATGCGGGCCATGGCCAATTTAGGCGCTCTGGCTCACGCTCCTTTTGTGGTTTCGGTGGCCGCCGATTTTTTCGGGCTTAAGTCCTGGGGGGAACTTATGGCCGTCCAGGATTTGGAGGCCATTTTGTCTCAGCCCAATTACTCGGCCTGGCAGGCATTGAGAAATCAGGAGAATTCCCGCTACCTGGCTTTGGTCATGCCCGGGTTCCTGACCCGGATACCCTACAATCCCAGGTCCAGAAGGTGGCCAGGGTTTAATTACGATGAAAGCACCGAGGCCGAAACTTCATATGTCTGGGGCTATTCATCGGTTCTAATGGGCGTTTTGATGGCCAAAAGCTTTGCTAAATACCGATGGTGCACCAATGTTACCGGTTTAGACGGGGGCGGTCTGATAGAAGGCTTGGAATCGTGGCACTACGAATCAATGGGCCGTGTCCAGAGCCGCATTCCTCTGGAGGCCAGAATCGGCGAAAGGATGGAGCAGACTCTGGCCAACAGCGGCTTTATTTCGGTCTCGCTTCGGGAAAATCCCAGTCAGGCGGCGGTCTATTCGGCCCCCACTGTTCTGATTCCTAAATCATTCCGAGACGATACCGGCGGCGGGGAAGAGGCGTCTTTCAACTATCTCGTCTCCACCATTCTGCCTTACATGATGATTGTCAACCGCCTGGCCCACTATATAAAAGTTATCCAGCGGGAGAATATCGGCACCTGGAAAGACCGGCAGGTTATTGAAAAGGAATTGAACGCCTGGCTGAACCAGTATGTGACCGACATGGACAGTCCGTCCCCGGAACTGAGAGGCCGCCGGCCACTCAGGCAAGCCCGGGTTGAGGTCCGGGATGTCCCGGGTGTGCCGGGCTGGCGCCAGATGGCCCTTTATGTCCGCCCTCATCTGACGTTTATGGGCGCTTCGTTTACTCTTTCTCTGGTGGGCCGGCTGGACGAAGTCGATTTTGTGGTGCGTTAAAATTACAGGCATAAATGCAGTCAGTTTGTCCGGCGAATTTTTCGGAAATTTTAAATCCAACTACATATCCATAAGGTCAGTGGTTTATGTTTGACCTTATTTGGGGCGAATCATGGCCAACGCAGCAAATCCAGTAACTTTCAGTTTTACTTTTGTTTCCCATCCGGAAATAAGCGTCCAGGTCCTGAAGTTTTCCGGGCAAGCCGCATTAAACAGCCTCTACCGTCTGTCGGTGACAGTGCTGGTGCCGACTGCGGCTCTGAAAAATGCCCAGTGGTCAGATTTTTTTGCCACCCCCGGCTCTTTGACTGTCGATAACGGCGGCAGCCACACCGGGCCAGGGGCTCAGGCTTCCAGGACAGTCTGGACCGGAATTCTGACCAAACTGACCTGCGGGATCCAGGCCGGCAGCTATACGCTTTTGGAACTGGAGCTGGTGCCATCTTTGGGCCTTTTAGCCGGTCAGATCCAAAACCGTATCCATTTGGATTTAACCAGTCTGGATGTCATAAAAGAAAGTTTTAAGTTCGGCGGTCTGGCCCCGGACAGGTACCGCCTTGAGGCTCAAAACGGCGGTTATCCCCAAAGAGAATTTGTTTTTCAGTACGACGAGGATCTTTTGGATTTTGTCTTGCGGACCATGCAGTTTGAGGGCTTGGGACTTTATTTCGACCAGACCCAGGACGGAGAGGTGGCCGTTATTACCGATTCTTCAGTCCAGTTCCCCCCAATTCTGGACGGGGACAATGAACTGAATTTAACTTACGTCACCGCCTCTGGTCTTAATCCGGCCGATCTTAATCCGGTGGCATTTGATTTTCGGGCCGAAAACCAAATGCCACCCGGAACTCTTTTGCTAAAAGATTACAACTGGGAAGATCCCAACCGGCCTTTGGAAGTCCTGATTGAGGTTTCCGAGCGGGGCCGGGGGGAGATCCATCTTTACGGAGAAAACTTCACGACCGAAGCCGAAGGGCGGCGTCTGGGCAATATCCGCAAAGAAGAATTTTTAACGGCCTCGGAAAGCTGTTTTTTAGCCACCTATGTGCCGGGCTTTAAACCTGGACTGACGTTTACTCTGTCCGGCCATCCCTGGGGCGGCTTTAATGACCGCTATCTGACGGTTCGGACCGATTTTTCCGGGTCCCAGGCCGGCCGTATAGCCTCGCAGCTGGGCCTGGATTTGGAATATGAGGATACAAATTTCACCCATCACCTGACGGCCGTTAAGCTCAGTACGCAGTACCGGCCCCAGAGGACTATACCGCGCAAAAAAATTGCCGGTTCCATTACGGCCTGGATTGACGGGGCCGGGAGCGGTCAGTCCCCGGAAATCGACGGTTACGGCCGCTATAAAATTTTACTGCCTTTGGATATCTCCGGCCGGGGCGGCGGCAAAGCTTCTGCCTGGATCCGTATGGCCCAGCCTTACGTCGGCAGCGGGTACGGCCAGAATTTTCCTCTCACTCCCGGAGCGGAGGTCCTTCTGACGTTTGTGGACGGCAATCCCGATCGGCCGGTTATAGCCGGAGCTGTGGCCAATGCTGAAACAAACAATGTCGTAAATTCGTCCACCCGGACCTTTAGCGGATTAGGTACAAAAGGCGGCAGCTCCCTTCTTTTTTCCGACGATTCCGAGAGCCAGAAAATGTCTTTCACCAGCGGTTCTGACCGGGGGGCCATTGTTTTTACCTCCAAGCTCCAAAATCCGACCAATGCCCTTATTCAGGCCGATGATTTTAATATAATCAACTTCAACTCCTCGACCTCTACGGCCAACAAAACCTCGTTCGTGTCCGGCACCCAGCATGTAATCAGTGTTGACTCTGACTCTTATGTGAAGTTGGCTGCGTTTCTTCAAACAATAAAGGTAGCTTACGATGAGGGAGCCTCTTTAGGGGACGATCAGACGAAAAGCGATAAAAGCCCTACCAAGCCTTCGGCTATAGCCACCAAAGCCGGCGGAGTTCTGAGTTTGAGTCTGGAGGCTATCAGCAAGTTTCATTCTTTTTTGGCGGCCAAGAAAGAATTGGAGGCATCGCCGGTCAGACCGCACTCCAACTTGGTAAGTCTGCTGGCTTCCGGGGCCGGGGCTAAATCGGCCCTGAAAAGTAAAATAGACACCAGTAAGAACATGGTCAATATCTGCATGCTGCTGGGCAATCTCGTGACCGCCACCAAAGATGCGGATACTGGCCACCGCAATTATGACGATTACAATGAGTACGCAGACCACGAAGGCGACTACAGTCAGTTGGATGCTGCCCCGACTGGTGATACTAAGTTTATGAAGCGTTTTGCCGTCGGCCTGGCCGACGGCTCAAAAGCGGTGGATGTCATTGCCCAATTCCTTTCGGAATATGTTTTGCTTAAGGCGATGGGGAACTTTAGCGGCCCGGCCAAAGGTATTTTAATCCATAACTCCGATTCCTACGTCAATATAAAGTCCAATGATGCCGTCTCCGTGTCCGGCTACGGCCCGGCCATCATAGAATCTGCCGTGGCTTCCCTGGGTGATGTCTTAAGGCACGGCATTTCGGAAGATAACGCCCCGACTGATTTGCTGAAGCCGGAGGTTTTGAAGAATCTCTACGGCGGCGCCTCCACCCCCACCCCCAGTTACAAGACCTCAAAAACGGTCTTAATTAACGCCGAATTGGCCCGGACCAGAGCCCTTGAGATTAGTCTCCAGTCCTTTGAAGCTCTGGTGGCCAAAAGCGGCAAACAGATCCAGCTAATAGCCGGTGTGGACGAACCGAATGAATTAGTGTATGAGTTACACAGAGGAATTTATCAGAACCTGAGAGGATTATACTCTATTTGGTACGATCTGCCCGACGGGCCGGACAAGGTCGTAGCCTTAGGAATTCTTTTGGATGCGGCCGTTCACCAACTGGGAGCGCAGGTGCCGGTCGACTATGATCCCGTGATGACTTCGGGCATACTTTTAAAGACCATAGGAGGCGGCAATCATATTACACTTCAGACAACAGATGCCAGCAACATTGAGCTTATTCAGAACGGAAATATAAGACCCGGAGGACCTTTGGACCGGCGGATCACTTTGGCTGAAGCCGGGACTACTGTTCAGGAGGGCCAGAACACCAAAATAGCGCTTCAGGAAAACACCAAAGCCGTGATGCAGCTCAACGCCCAAGCCGGTCTGACCATGGAGTCCGCATCGGTTAAACTGGCCTTGAATCCCAATTCCTGCCTGACTTTGGGTCCTAGCGCGGTCAATTTGAAAAATTCAGTCCAGATCGCCATCCAGGTCGGGGCTAACAAAATGGCCCTGGATGCCTCGGGCATAACCCATTCCGTCGGAGCCGTGAGCGTTAAGATATCCAGCGCCGCCATTATGCTTGGTTGAGACAGAACTATGAAAAAAATCCTGCCGAACAGTCTGTTTCTTACCGGGCAAAATTATCTGCACCGGGGATTGGACCGTCTGGCCCTGACTTTTGCTCTGGGCCTGTCTCTCCGTGACGGGTCAGTCCTTGACCCGGCCTCAGTCTACGCCTCAGCGGTTTTGTCTCTTCTGCCGTATCAGGCTCAAGGTCTTTCGTTGGACTCAGGGATAAGCAAAAAACAGGGCGAGTTTCTCTGCGCCTGTTCAGCTTACCCTGTCAGTTCCAACGCCTCGGCCCAGCCGGTTCATGTCTCGCTTAAGGTCGGAACACTGGCCAGGGATTTTTTGGTCATTGGGGAAAAATACGAAAAACAGGGGCCTTTATCTTTTAATGAAATGCCATTAAGCTGGGGTAAAACGTTTTACGATGAGGCTTTAAACCCCTACGGCATAAAACCTGGCGAAACGGCCGGTCCGATGGGGACTCTGACTTCGCCTCAGGTTTTTGAGTTCCGGCCGGATTCAGACGGCGGTCAAGGTCAGGTCGCAGACGGACCGGCTTCGCCTTTGCCCTGTCCGAGAACAACGGCCGGACTTAAAAATTTGGGCACTTTTGACGATGAGTGGCAGAACAAATACTGGCCCGGATTTCCGCCGGATTTTGATTACGGTTTTTTTAATTTAGCCCAAAAGGCCCAGATCTTAGGTTCCGGATTCTTCCGAGGTGACGAAAGGCTTTATCTTAAAAATGTCCGGCCGGAGGGAGGCGTTTTATCGGCGGCACTGCCGGGTTTAAGGCTGCGGATAATGTTAAGGAGAAGTGATAATAAGGATTATAAGGTTTCGGAAGTCGCGCCTAATTTAGATACAGTCTGGCTCTTCCCGGCTTTTGAGAGCGCCTTAATTTTCTGGCACGCCTCGGTTAAGGCGGCTGACCAGAAGGCCTCAGACATTGAAACTCTTTTGGCCGTTTTGGAGCCGTTGGACAGTAAGCCTGAATCGGCCGATATTCTTCTGGCCCGGGCTATAGCGGTCAAGGCCGAGGAGGCGCCTTTAATGCCGCCGCCGCCGTTGGAATCAGAGGCTCCTAAAAGTCCGCCGGCGCCGGAAGCCAAGTCTTCCGTGGCCGTCAGGCCTCAGGATTCTAAGTTGCCTGAGCCTCCCAAATTGGCCCCCCCGCCTGCCATGGCTCAGGTCGGCCGGAAAGCCCAGGATATTTTAGCCGAATCCTGGCCGGAGATCAGCTCCGCTCTGGCGGCCGGTGGTCTGAGCGACTTGCAAATGAGCGATGTGGCCGCCAGGATAGAAAAAAACACTCAGGACATGACCAGGATAGAAAAAATGGCGGCCGGGGTCAATCCGTCCGAAGCGGGTGTGCAAGAGCATTTAATAAGTCAGGGCTTTTCGCCTCAGACGGCTTCTGACCTGCAAAAGGCAGCTTCTTTGCCCCTGCCGGATCAGACGGCTTTTGAAACCCAGGCTGATTTTTTTGAGGCCGTCGACCGGTACGGCCAGGAATTAGCCGCTTTAATCGGCGTTTCCCCTCAGGCGGGAAGCGAACTGGCCCAGAAAATTAAATTTCTTTTTTCCGGTGACCCGGCCAAACAGCTTCAGGCCTTTTTAACGCCTTCCCAACTGGAGGCGCTGGCCAATCCGCCCGCATTTGACTGGGCCGCTTTGGGACTCAGTCCGGATAATGGAGAACAGGTTCTGGCCGCTCTGGAAAAGCTGGATGCCTCTTCCGAGATCACTAAAGATCTCTCCTGGGCTGAGAAAAACGCCCATTTAGCCTCATTAGGCCCGGAACTGGATGCGGCTATGGGTCTTTTTCCAGGGACCATGGCCGGTAAGTTCCAAAAAAACTCTCAGGACATAAAAAAAATTGCCTGGAGCGATGACGATCTGGGCCGGGCATTGGATACATTGGCTTTGGATCCCGAGCACCAGGAACTGGCCGCCGCTCTGCCTCAAATCCATACTTTAAGAAAAGCCCCCCCGGCTGACGTAAATTCCCTTAAGGATATCGCTTTAATGGCCGGACTCAGTAACCCGAAGATTTTGGCCGTAATAGGGACTCTGGACATTTTAAATCCCCAGCCACTGGACATTAAGTCATCTCCGCCCAAGCCCCCTGAACCGAAAGAACCCGAACAGACTGCCGGCCCTAAGCCTGAAGATAAAGACGCCGAGGCCAAAGATCCGGCTGTTTTTACCGACCGCCAGGAGGTAGAAAAATATCTGGCCGATTCCTGGGCTTCTTTTGAAGGCAAGGCTTTAGCCGGCCTGGATTTGAAGGATCTTAACCTGGCCGGCCGCAATTTTAAAGGCGCGGACTTAAGGATGTCAGATTTATCCGGGGCCGGTCTGGCGGGAGCCGATTTCAGCGGGGCGGTTTTAGAGGGAGTTAAGCTTGACCGGAGCAATTTAACCGGAGCCAATCTGACTTCAGCCATATTAACCGGAGCCGTTTTCGGTTCTGCCAAAGTGGCCGGAATTAATTTGACCGGAGCCGATCTGAGCGGAGCCGATATGCAGGCTTTGGATCTTTCCGGCCTTAAGGCCCCCGGAGCGGTTCTGGCCAAAACCCTGGTCTCGGGCCGGTTCAAAGGGGCCGTTTTAACAGGGGCCTTATTCAGGGATATGTCCCTGGAGAAAGCCGATTTTTCCGGAGCCGAACTGGCCGGAGCCGGTTTTACTAAAGTCATTTTAAAGGGCGCCAATCTGTCTGGAGCCAAATTAGATCAGGCTTACATGGAAGAAAGCAATTTAGCCGGCGCCGATCTGACCAGAGTTCAGGGTATTAATCTGCGGATTTTAGCCTGCCAGCTGGCCGGGGCCGATTTGTCCCTGTCCGATTTAAACGACTTTCTTCTTTTTAATTCCCAGGCCAAAGGCGCCAAATTTATCGGGGTCAAGGCCTCTAAAGCCGATTTAGGCGGAGCGGATTTAAGCGGAACTAATTTTTCCGGGGCCGTTTTAAAGGAAACCGGCTTATTCGGGGCCAGCTTAAAAGGCGCCAGACTGGTCAGGGCCGATCTGTTTAAGGCAGTTTTAGGCGGTGCCGACCTGTCCGGGGCTGATTTCACCGGAGCCAGCCTGTACGCAGCCGATCTCTTTCGGACCACAATTGATAAATACACTCTGTTTTCCCAGGCTGACTTAAACATGACCTGCCTGAAAGTCGGCAGGACCGTTTAGGGCAGAACTTTTTTCGGGTGCAATATTAATTTTGGCCAGACATTTCAGTCCGGCCTAAATTTAAACGCCCCGAGCTTCTTTGGTCAGTCAGGAGTTTAGCCGTGAGCATAACCTTACGGGCCGGGCGGGTATCCTGGAGCTGCCGGCTGCGATTGCTCCGCTTTTATAAGAAGCATAAGCAGTGGAAGAGGGAACTATTTGATGTGAACCGGAACACCGGCCTCTGTCCCAAACGTTACCTGCCGTTCAATCAGCAACTCGGCCTTTTTTTCTGACCTTCTATCTTCAAAAGAGAGTGTATAATTCAGGTTTTCAGCAATTACGGGCCAGGATTTGGCCTGGCGCTCCCGCTGGTCTGTCCGTGGGACTTATTCTTCCGGTGAGATCCTTCCTCAAGCTGGTGCTGTAACAGGCGTTCAACTGTTCAATAGTTCAAGGATGGCAGAGTGACAATTTTAACCCTTGGCGGAATGATGTCAGGGAAGACGGCGGACTCCTAATGCCTTTACAGCGCAAATTTTGACCAACTAAATGGCCTGAGCCGCCCAAATTAATCGGAAATCTATTTAAAAACCAATATGCCTTAAGTTGCCAGATCTTCACCGGCGAGTATTTCCTAAAATATGAATACAGTGATTTTGTAAGCATTGATTTTCAACCCCAGCGTTACCGCATGGAAACAGATTTATTTGTGCCCGGTACGGGTCATCTGTTTTGGCTTGACAAAATGTGCACTTTTATCGGCAGCGCCGCCGTAAATTTTGCAGAGTCAGCCGCTGTACGGTCTGAGACCGCTTGGATCAGCGATGTCAATCTCAGTAATCAACTTAGCCTTGAGATCCAGGGGCTTCACTATGATGCCGGAGAATGACGATCAGGACCTGACCCTTGTTTATGGCTTTGACCGCCTTGATGAAGATACTTGGTTATCCGTGCTGATTTTTTTCCGGCGGCTGTGTTTTAAGCCGAACTTGGCTTTTTGACCTGCGGCGCCCTGGAAGCGGAAGCGGCAACCATCAGAAGTGTTTAAACGGAAGCCGGTCATGTTTAGCAATAATGGTGAGTTTTCACCGCTCATAAGACATACCTTCTTCTTGTTATTATTATGCCCATCTTAGATATAAAAGCAAGGCAGTATTATGACGGACAATAAAAATGATGCAGCCATAACTGCCGCACTTCGAAAGGAGGGAGGCCCGGTGCTGGAGCATGATCGGGTATGTCTTTCCGTGGTGTTTGGGAATTTGTCTATAAGATGAGGAGGATTCACCGCTGTTTTGTTCGGCTATCACTCGGCCTTGGGAAGACCGGTTTTCGCCATCGCCGGCCGCTATTCGAAAACGAAGAGGGTGATAGACGCACACCGCCCGCGCCCAGAAGACTTGACGCCGGAATTACCGCAAATAACGGTTTTTCCCTCAGAGAAGGTGAAGAATTGGGAGAATGTCTATTGACGGAAATTTCCAAAACTCCACGTGACTGCGCAGCCGGAGGCGGACAAAAGTGTTTGTGGCTGCCCGGAGCCGGGTTTCTGCGTATCCTTGCTGCAGCTTATTTTTTCAGTATCTGTCTTCTTTTGATTAAAGTCAGCATCTCATAGACCTGGACTTCTGTCATTTGAAGCGATTCCACCATTCCGCCAAAGAATTTTTGGCATTGTCGCGCCCCTTATTAATGACTTGCCTTAAACTGGCTGTACTGACGCCAAAGAGTCTGGGTTGTGGCTCTAACGCCCATGCCTTCCTCTGCATCATGAACAACCAGCTCAATTCGATCCCGGGACAGTGAGCCCCAAAAAAGAGCGGTATTTTGAGTTGCGGCGAAGCGTTTCCCGCAAGTTCGCAATAAAGGCGGTTTTTGTCATGAAGTTTCCAGTATTTGCGGCATGAGGCAGTATTTCCCCCCAGCCCTGCCGGAATCCGCACAGTCCTTGTTAGGACAAGCCTGATTAGAATATGTCATAGACTAGCACTCCTCAGGGGTCAAAATTTTGAAAACATTTTGACACCCGGTATACATCTTGTCAACTAAACAACTGCATGAAAACATGATCTATTTTTGACCGGCTGTTAATGACTGCCTCGCAGTAAGTCCGGTTTTTAGAAAAGTGCATTTATAAGTATTTGATATTATTATTTTTTAACTCAACTTCTGAAAACAGGTAGGTTTGGCGAAGGCCTCACTAACCTATTAAGCTGTCTGCAATTCCCGCAAGCTGTATCTTGACAGGCAGGATTATAGATCATAAGATACTTAAAGACAATTAATTAATTTGATAGAATATGCATTTAATAATATCTTAATTATTACCCCGGCGGATAATTTTGAAACAAACAAATCACCATAAGGTAAAATCAATAAAGAAATAGATTATCATAATAATCCGCCGAGGTAATATTAAAAAAATAAATAAAACAGCATAATTAATGTTCAAACAAGCAATATAAATAAATTCATTTTTGTTAAATATATTTTATAATAGGTAATTTTTTTATACTTTAAGCCAATTGGCCGCTGACTAGTTGCTGATGTTAGTCTGGATCTAAAATGAAGGAGTTTTTTTGATGGTCCGGTCTGTGGCAATTTTAAGGGCAATTTTAAGGTTCGGTGACCGTGTCTGCTGATTGTGGTAGCTTTTGGCGCAGTGGTTTTCTTATTGTTTGGAGATTTTAGATGAGCAAAGTCAGATACTCGGCCGTTTTTTTGGTCCTCTTACTTGCCCTTACGGGCTTATCGCAGGCTGTTTTGGCCAAGGACAGCCAAGTCTCTGTCTTAAAAATTGCCGGCAAAGCCGAAATAATAGAACGAGGCCGAAGTTCGGCGGCCAGGGAAGGGCAGAGGCTTTACCCAGGTCAGTCGGTTCGTTTGATCGGCGGCGGTGAAGTCAGTCTTTCTTCCCAGGACGGCCGGATTAAGATTAAGGTTCAGGACAATACGACTGTAACGTATGACGGCGAAGTGGGGGAAAATACCCAGCCCTGGAGCAAGTCCGGCCCCGGTTATCAGAG
>JAISEL010000077.1 GCA_031264185.1 Deltaproteobacteria bacterium | reverse complement strand
GCCCCTAAATTTAAAGGGCAGAATCTTCTGATATTCAAGTTTAACCACAAGATGAATAATGACGGCAGACGAATGAACTTGGTGAGGGTTAATTTTAACATCATTTAGATGACACACCCATATAGTACGAGGGTTATTCAGGGAAATTACAGGCAAAATAAAACCCCGGGAGGCTAAACCCGGGGTTTTGGGAGGATTTACTTTTGACACCTGAAAACAAATACAGTCAAATCAAAGCTCGTCTAAATTAAAGTCCCTGCAGCCTGACCAAATCAAAATGAGGCCACCGGTCAGCTTTGACTGTCAGTGAACCTGGCAGTAAGTCTGGGGCAGCTCTCTGGAGGTAGGTCCAATGGGCAGCTGGCCGTACTCGTTTTTTGTTTGCTCGGCCAGCTGGCGCATCTGTTCGCACAGTTCAGCCTCTTCTTTTTTCATTATATGGTGCTCGTAAATAATGGAACCGAACATGGCCGCCAGACAGACTCCGGAATAGATATATGGCATAGGACACCTCATTAAATGAATCAATTACTGTATGTGGAATAGTTCGTAATCGGGTACCCCTATGTTTTGGGGTTTTCAGAACCCGATCACCGGTCGGAAACATTCTAAGCAATAAGCGGGCCAAAAAATCGGGCCTTCCGGCTGTTTTTTCTGGCAATATTTTCCCTTCCTTCCCTGGGGTTTTTCAGTGACTGCTGATTTAAAAAAAATATAGCGATATTTTAATTTTCTAATTAAAATATTTATATTTAGTTTTATATATTTAATAAACATTATATAATTATTATTTTTATACTTATTTATACGACTAAAATCCACATTTTTTGAACCATTTTGGCCCCACCGGTCTCCAATTCTGAAGGCATTTAAAAAAACATCCGGCCCGTGCCTTGATTAATGAGGCTTAAAGTTTTAACCTTAGCCTTAAGTAAGGCCTGTATTCAGGTCTGCCTTCAAAAAATTACACTGAAATCAATTAAATTTTCCCTCTGAACTCCAGAGCTTTTTTCTATAGGGGTCAAATAGGTTTATGCCGGCTTTAAGCGAGCGAACCACTTTAATCCAACCTTCGCCCACCCTGGCTCTGGATACCGAGGCCAAGGCCTTAAAAGCCCGGGGACTTGATGTAGTTAATTTAAGCATAGGCGAACCGGATTTTCCCACTCCGGCGCATATCTGCCGGGCTGCCGTCGAAGCTATTCGGGCCGGTTTCACTCGCTATACCGCCTCTGAAGGCATCCTGGAACTGAGAGAAGCGGTGGCCGGAAAATTCAAAAGGGATAACGGTCTCAGCTACAGCCCGGACCAGGTGGTCATAAGCTGCGGCGGCAAACACGCCCTCTACAACGCCTTCCAGTGTCTGGTCCAAAAAGGTGATGAAGTACTGATTCCCGTTCCTTACTGGGTAACTTACCCGGCTCAGGCTCTTTTGGCCGGGGCCACCCCGGTTTTGCTGGAAACCGACCCTAAAACCCAGCTTCTGACTCCGGAAATCCTGGAAAAAGCCATTACTAAAAAAACCAGGCTCCTGGTTTTAAACTCCCCCGGCAACCCATCGGGAAAAATGTACTCACCCGAGGCCCTGAAAGATCTGGCAGTGATCATAAAAAAAGCCGACATCTGGGTCATTTCCGATGATATTTATGAAAATCTGGTCTACGGAGACCGAAAATTCGCCAATATTTCTATGGTCTGTCCGGAGCTTTTTGACCGGACTGTCATTATCCACGGAGTCTCCAAAACCTACTCCATGACCGGCTGGCGGATAGGCTATCTAGCCGGACCTAAAGGGGTCGCCAAAGCTGCGGCTAAATTACAGAGCCAGATGACATCCAACCCCGCGAGTGTGGCTCAGAAGGCCGCTCTGGCTGCTTTAGACGGACCTCAGGACTGTATCGTGGAAATGAGGGAGGCCTTCAGCCGGCGCCGGACCAAAGTCATGGAACTTGTCAGACAAATCCCAGGCTGGGAATGCCCTGAACCGGACGGGGCTTTTTATGTCTTCCCAAGAATCTCAGCTTTATACGGAAAAGAATTTGGAGGCGCTGAAATTCAAAATTCTGAGGATCTGGCCCAGGTTTTGCTAAAAAATGTCCGGGTGGCCACTGTCCCGGGAACATGCTTCGGCTGTCCCGACTACCTGCGCCTAAGTTACGCCACCTCCCTTGACGAACTGGAAAAAGGCCTTATCTTAATCCGGGATTTTCTAAGCTAATGATCTTACTGGGGGATCTTGGCCGTTTATAGCCCATATTTGCGGCACCGAAGGCCTAAAGCAGGGAATATACGCTTTTTTTCCAATAAGCCCTTGTTTTTTGCCGTAAGAGTACTATTATTAAAGAAGTTGGATTTTTTGCCCATCAGCCTTCAAGGATTGCTCACTTATGTTTGTGCCCATTGTCGTAGAACAGACTAACCGAGGCGAACGAGCCTATGATATTTACTCCAGGCTCTTAAAAGACCGCATAATAATGTTGGGAACCCAGGTTGATGATCAGGTGGCCAATCTCATCTGCGCCCAGTTAATTTTTCTGGAAGCCGAAGAGCCTGACCGTGACATCCACCTTTATATCAATTCCCCCGGCGGCTCGGTTTCGGCCGGTTTAGCCATTTACGACACCATGAAATTCATCCGCCCGGATGTCAACACCCTATGTATGGGTCAGGCAGCAAGTATGGGGGCTTTGCTTTTGGCCGGCGGGGCCAAGGGCAAAAGAGCGGCTCTGCCCCATTCCACTATTATGATCCACCAGCCTTCTGGCGGATTCAGAGGCCAGGCCAGCGACATTGAGATCCATTCCCGGGAAATCAGGAAGACCCGCGAGACCCTTAACCGTATTTTAGCCGAGCATACCGGCCAGGATATTGAAACCATAGGCCGTGACACGGAACGCGACAACTTTATGGATCCCATCGAAGCCCTCGAATACGGGATTATTGATCTGGTTATGGCCGAAAGGCCTCAGTCCGAGCCCAAAAAGTAACAATATTCGGGTCGTCCGGATTATAACCCCAGGCGGAAAGACAGTAACATGCCCATTAATGAAGACAAGAACAGTAAGTCAGTGCCGGTCTGTGCTTTTTGTCGGCAGCCCCAGAAAGAAGGAGTCCGGATGATTGCCGGACCGGACCCGGAGAGAATCCATATCTGCGAATACTGTCTGGAGCAGTGCCGGGAAATTATCTCCAAAGATCATCACGAACCGGTGGCCAGGCCCAATAATATCCCTAAACCCCATGAAATTAAGGCCATTTTAGACGATTATGTCATTGGTCAGGATCAGGCCAAGAAAATTCTCTCCGTAGCCGTCTACAACCACTATAAAAGAATTGAGTCGCCGCCGGACCCCGACGGCGTGGAACTGGCCAAGTCCAATATCCTTCTGTTGGGCCCTACCGGCAGCGGTAAGACTTTACTGGCACAGACCCTGGCCAGAATCCTGAACGTGCCTTTTTCCATTGCCGACGCCACCGCCTTAACCGAGGCAGGCTACGTCGGCGAGGATGTGGAAAATATTATTGTCAGCCTGCTCCAGGCCGCCGACTATGATGTGGAAAAGGCCTCCAAAGGCATTGTCTACCTGGACGAAGTAGATAAAGTGGCCCGGAAAAGCGACAATGCATCCATTACCCGGGATGTCTCGGGTGAAGGGGTCCAGCAGGCATTACTTAAGATCATAGAAGGGACGGTGGCCTCGGTGCCGCCCAAAGGCGGACGGAAGCACCCGCAGCAGGAAATGACCAAAATTGATACCACCAACATCCTCTTCATCTGCGGCGGGGCTTTTGTGGGACTCGACAAGATCATTAAATCCAGGGTCGGGGTTAAGACCATGGGATTTGCCGCCCCCATTAAAGACAAAAAAGACGAAAGGACCGAAGGCGAGCTCCTGGCCGACTGCCAGCCGGAAGATCTGTTAAAGTTCGGTCTGATTCCTGAATTTGTCGGGCGCCTCCCTGTTCTGGCCAGTCTGTCGGAACTGGACGAATCGGCCATGATCAGGATCCTCAAAGAACCCAAAAACGCTCTCGTCCGTCAGTACCAGAAACTTTTCAAGTTTGAAGGAGTGAGCCTGAAATTTACCGAAGAGGCTCTGGTGGCCGTGGCCACGGAAGCCTTAAAGCGTAAGACCGGGGCCAGAGGCCTCAGGGCTATCCTGGAAAGCGCTATGCTCAACATCATGTACGATCTCCCGACTATGGAAAAGGTCAGGGAGTGCCTGATTTCGGCGGAAGTAATTCTCAAGCAGGAAGACCCCATCCTCATATTTGACGGGGAAGTGGCCAAATCGGCTTAAGAGCAGGCCCACATTCCAGTAAGGTAAAACTATGTTATTCGGTTCAAACAAATACCGTCCCCCCGCTCCAGCCGGCAGCGGGGCCAGACTTCATTTGCCTCTTCTGCCCCTCCGGGATGTGGTGGTCTTTCCCCACATGGTCGTGCCGCTCTTTGTCGGCCGGGAAAAATCCATCAAGGCTTTAGAACACGCCATGTCCCTGGACAAGAGCATCTTCCTGTGCACCCAGAAAGAGGCCCGGGTCGATGAACCTCAGGAAGAAGATATCCATGTTATGGGTACAATCGGGGCTCTTTTACAACTGCTGAGACTCCCCGACGGTACAGTTAAAGCTCTGGTCGAAGGCCGGGAAAGAGGCCGGATTGAATCATTTCTGCCAAGCCCGGACTTTTTTTACGTGGAAGTGGAACCCCTGCCGGAACCGGCCGAACCGCCTTTGGAAGTGGAGGCTTTAATCCGCAGCCTAAATTCCACTTTTGAGTCCTTTGCCAAGATTAATAAGAAGATCTCCCCGGAAGTCATTGCGACTATGGCCTCCATTAAAGATCCTTCCCAGCTGTGCGACGCCATGGTCAATCACCTGACTCTTAAGCTGGAAGATAAACAGACTTTACTTTCCCTGGTCAGTCCTTTGGCCAGGATGGAAGCTCTGTACGAACTCATGCGCGGGGAAATAGAAGTACTCCAGATCGAGCAGCGCATCAAGACCCGGGTCAAAAAACAGATGGAAAAGACCCAGAAGGAGTACTATTTAAACGAACAGATGCGAGCCATCCAAAAGGAGATGGGCGACTCCGATGATCTTAAAAACGAGATAGGCGAACTGGAAGAACGGCTCAAGAAAAAACGCCTTTCAAAAGAGGCTGGTCAGAAAGTCCGCCATGAGATCAAAAAGCTCAAAATGATGGCCCCAATGAGCGCCGAAGCCACGGTTGTCCGGAACTACATTGACTGGATTATGGCTCTGCCCTGGTATGAGCGCAGCCGGGACAATTTGGAAATGACCAAGGCCGAAACCATCATGGACGAAGATCACTACGGTCTGGAAAAACCCAAAGAAAGGATTCTGGAGTACTTAGCTGTCCAGAGTCTGGTCAGGAAGCACCACGGACCTATTTTGTGCTTAGTCGGACCGCCCGGAGTCGGTAAAACCTCTCTGGCCCGGTCGGTGGCCAGAGCTTTGGGCCGTAACTTTGTCCGCTTGTCTCTGGGCGGAGTCAGGGACGAAGCCGAAATCCGCGGTCACCGGCGGACGTATATCGGGGCCATGCCAGGCAAGATCATCCAGAGTCTGCGGAAAGCCAGAACCTCTAACCCGGTCTTCTGTTTAGACGAAGTGGATAAGATGTCCACTGACTTCCGTGGCGATCCCTCAGCGGCTCTGCTGGAAGTTTTAGATCCAGAGCAGAACTGCAAGTTCGGCGATCACTACATGGATTTAGACTATGATCTCTCCGAGGTCATGTTTATAACCACCGCCAACTCCCTGCACTCCATCCCCTCCCCCCTCCAGGACAGGATGGAAATTATCCGCATCCCCGGCTATACCGAAGATGAGAAGTTAAACATAGCCAAAAACTTCCTCATCAAAAAGCAGATCCGGGCCAACGGCTTATCTTTAGAAAAAGTCGATATAACCGACAACGCCATATTAACGGCCATCCGGCGCTATACCCGGGAAGCCGGAGTCAGGGGTCTGGAGCGGGAAATAGCCACCATCTGCCGGAAACTGGCCCGGGAAGTGGTCAAATCCAATGATCATAACCAGAAGATCAAGGTCTCCGGCAAGAATATCACCCAGTACTTAGGTGTGCCGAAATACCGTTACGGCATGGCCGAAGAACAGGATGAGATCGGTCTGGTGACCGGTCTGGCCTGGACTGAGGTGGGCGGCGAGATCCTGACCACTGAAGTTTTAATCATGCCCGGCAAAGGCAACCTGACTTTAACCGGTAAGTTAGGCGAAGTCATGCAGGAATCGGCCCGGGCGGCTTTAAGCTATGTCCGGTCCATCTCCACCCGCCTGGGCTTGGATCCGAATTTTCACCGGAAGATTGATATCCATATCCACTTGCCGGAAGGGGCTATTCCCAAAGACGGTCCCTCGGCCGGCATTACTCTGGTAACCGGACTTGTTTCGGCTCTGACGCGCCGGATGGTCCGCCGGGATGTGGCCATGACCGGAGAGGTGACCTTAAGAGGCCGGGTGCTGCCCATCGGCGGTCTGAAGGAAAAAGTCATGGCCGCCCACCGGGGCGAACTTAAATCCTTGATTATTCCCCAGGAAAATGAAAAGGATCTTAAAGAAATTCCGGAGAGGATTTTAAAATCATTTACCATTATCCCAGTCAAAATGGTGGAAGAAGTCTTAAACGCAGCTCTGGTCTTAGAACCGGGGCGGCCCTTATTTCAAGAAGTGACCGACCACGATGACAGTCCCTCCATTATGGTCAACTCCGCTCCGACCGGTGTCAGTCTGGATACCACTCTGGATGCCAAACACTGATCAATAAGCTTTTTAGCCGGAGGCAATTTTCGCCTCCGGCTTTTTTTATCCTCAAACTTCATAAGCAGCTTTGGCTTCACCCCCTAGTAATGAAACATGAGACAGACGCACTGCCCCTGATTAGATTGTACCGTGTTGATGATGGATTGCAGAATGCAGGAATTTTCTATGCTCACCATTTGGTTGCTGGATTCAGCGGCCCGCTGCCGGAATTCTCAGCAAAGTATATCATCTGGAAGAGCTTCAGGCCCGACTGGAAAGGTTCAGGCCTCTGCCGCAGAGTACGGTGAAAAATCTCCGGGAAGAGACTGCCATCCGTATACCTGTAATTCCAATGTCGTCATTGAAGGCAACATCTTGACTTTGAGTGAGACCAGGGCTATGCTGGAGCACGGTGTGACAATTGGCGGCAAAAGCCTGCGTGATCATCTGGAAGCCATTCAGCTTAACCCATGCTTAACAAGCTCAAAAACAATTGCCGGCTAAAAATGCATAATTTGTATTGATTTTATATACAATGATGATTGCATTATATACAATGCATGCTATATATATGACTTTTATAATTGTAGTGTCCTCGAGATTTTTATATTTAGCAGCTGAATTGCAAATAACGAATGATGCATCATTGAGTCAGATCCATTAACGAGTTTGTTCAGGTGAAAATAGGAATGAGCACATGCGATCCCGAAATAATCTGACTATTACCCAGGCGGATAATTATGATAATCTATTTGTTCATTGATTTTACCTTATGATGATTTGTGTGTATCAAAATTATCCGCCGTGGGAATATATAAAAAAGAGTTTTCTTTATCCTGGAAATATCTCGGAACCTTCAACATTGGTGACTACTTTAGAAAAACTGGGTCTCCTTAAATTTGCGATCATCCATTATAATCCATGAATATCAAGGGTTTAAAAAGAATTTCACTTTGGAGCGAAAACTGAAGCTCTTATTGTTTACGGGTTTTATAGACTGCCT
>JAISEL010000076.1 GCA_031264185.1 Deltaproteobacteria bacterium | reverse complement strand
TTCCGTCCAAACTGACTGAAATAGTTTTAATTTCATCTTTATTCAGATTTTTGGCATCATCATATTTGATGAAAGGTTCAGAATTTTTGATTAATTCCCCGGCTTTATCTGACAGTTTTTTTAAATAGTCCCTGCTGACAGACACACCCTGGTTATCGAATAAATCAGTCTGAACAGAAGTTGAAGGCATATTGGCCGTCTTTGAGGCTGCTATTTTGGCGAACCGCGGCGTCGAATTCAGAACCATATGGGCCTTGCTCTCCAGGGGGACATATCTTCCGCCGCCTTCAGCTGATTGATATGCATGCCGCATAACATTAACGCCGCCGTACGGCGTTTTATAAGTCTGCGGGAACTGACCGCAGCTGCAGTAAGTTGTCTTCCCGATCTGAAGCCAGCTGCCGTCAGCGTCGTACAAGGCCGGACAATGTTCGGTGAGAGCGGCGCCAAAGGCATTGACAGCGGCTGAGACAGCCTCTTCCATCTCTAACATATTCCCAATTGGGGTAAATTTCATGCCCAAAGATATTTCTCCGGACTCAGAAACAGGCATGGAGACGGAATGGCCGGCTGAAACAAAGAAGCAGCTTGTTCGTGAGACATAAGGCACCTCATAGAAGATAAAGTGTCCCTGTTACAGCATTTACAGATTTAAGATCTGCAATAAATATTTATTGGCAAAAAAAAGATGAGCTGAATTATGAAGGTCCTTCGTAACGGTCCGTACGGAAAATTAATTTTAAAAATCAAAATAAATTTAATAATTTAAATATAAAATTATTAATTTATATTGATTTTACTGCTAAAGACATTTATAATCAGTATTCAGTAATCCTTTGAAATTAGAGCCCCTAAATTGAAATTAGAGCCCCTAAATTTAAAGGGCAGAATCTTCTGATATTCAAGTTTAACCACAAGATGAATAATGACGGCAGACGAATGGACTTGGTTAGAGTTAATTTTAACATCATTTAGATGACACACCCGATGGATTTAGATAATCATTACGTCATTGATGTCATACCGAACAATTCCGAAGAAGCTCCCATGAGCATAATACATACGGGATTGGAACACACATCGTTGGATAAGACTGCTAGTCAGTATATCATACTTATTAACGGCTCAAGTTTCTCAAATACCTATCTTTTAGAAAATCGTCTGGATTTGTTCGACGAAGACTTCAATTATTTAGGATCCAATGCTTGGAACTTATCCAAAGCTATGGTTCCAAACGCTAAACCGTTACCTTCTTTTTTGGTCAGAAAATTAGAGGACGGAGATATCAGGTTTGCGACAAACAAATTAGTACAATGGTTTAAATTTCCAGAATATACAGACATGATTATAGAACAGCGCCGGGCTGATAATTCTGAAGAAAATTAAAAGCTGATAATTAAAGTTTAAAATTATCGTTCTCGCAGGACTCCATTATAATCGGCCGACTCGGGAGCGGAATCCTTATCAGCTAGGAGATAATACCATCCCAGGAGGCGGCGTCCAGTTTCCTGGCGTGAAGTAGCTGAAGCCAATTATTTTCAGAGGTGAAGGCTCCACTTCCCCAAAATTTATTACGCTGCCAGAACCCGAACAGGGACTCCGAAATATCCGCTAAAGCACCGGTCTAAGATCCGAATTCTTCTGCAGTCTGACACATGAACATTGTTCCCGGACCACTTGGGGCTAACTTTTTAATTTTGGGCGGTTGGCCGGGAAACCCTGAAACAGCCAACGCCCGGCCGGAGCCCATTTTAACCTGTCTGTCAGATCCACTTTCTCCGGTTAAAATACAGCCAGATGGCCAGGGAAAGCCCGACACTGAATACCACCAGTATCGCAAACGCCCAGGGCGACTCGGCCAGGGGCAGTTGGACGTTCATTCCGTAAGCCCCCACGATTAGGGTCGGCACCATCAGGATAATGGTGACTCCGGTCAAAAACTTCATGACTTTATTTAAATTATTGGAAATAATGGTCCCAAAAGCGTCACTCATGCTGCCGACAATCTGCCCGAAAATCTCCACGGTGAATAAAGCCTGTTGATTTTCGTTTAAGGCGTAGTCCACCCAGTCGGTCTGCTCTTTACTCAACTGGCTGGCGTCTCCGTTTCTGACTTTTTCCATAATACTGCGGTTGGAATGGAGAGCTACCGAAAAATTGATCAAAGCTTTCTCAATAGTCAGTAAAGTCAGAATCTGTTCATTCTGCTGGGATTTGCCCAAAGTCATTTCCGCTTCTTCGGCCATCTCCTCTAAAACTTCCAGCTGGTGGATGAAGTCCGACGATATCTCGACAAAAATCTTGTAAAGCATGCTTGATAGGGCCACCTGCCGTGGTTTGCGGATCTGGCGGGAGACAAGCTGCTTGACGATCCCCGGTTCCCGGCAGACAGTGATCACCATCCCCGGCATCATGATAAGACCTAACGGCATAGTGCTGAATTGCCGCTTGGCGGAATTATGGTAGATGGGCAGCCTGACTATAACCAGAGAAATCCCGTTTTCATCGTCTAAACGGGGCCTTTCCCGATGATCTAAGGGATCGACTAAAAACATAGGCGGCACATTATAGCGGGCGGCTATCTCCGACAGCTCTTCGGAGCAAGGGTCTTCCAGATCAATCCATTCCGGTGCGTTACCGGCGGAAACCGGCCAAAAACCGTTATTGACCAGCTTATAGCTCGAAATCATTTTCTGTCCCTTCGGCAGGCATATTATCGGCGCAGCAGAATGTAGCAGGCTCCGGCTCCCCCGTCAATTGGCCGGGCTGTGGCAAAAGCCAGGATATGCTTCTTGATCGGATACCTTAAAAGAAGATTTTCCAGGTTATGTTTCAGGATCGGAATACCGTCCTGAGAGCGGTGACCACGGCCGTGGACCAGCAACAGGCACCGTCTTCTTAAGCCGACCGAATTCAAAACGAATTTCACAATCGCCTGTTCAGCCTGACTCAGGGTCAGACCGTGGAGATCCAAATAATCCTGGGTGGGAATCTTGCCGGCCCGTAAATCACTCATAACCTTGGAGGGCAGACTTTTGAGGCGGCCTTCGACATACTCATCGGAGTAAGTCAGGTCAAACTCCGCCCGTCCGCTGACCAGCTCGGTCAGATAATCCAGCACTTCGGTGTCTTCATTGGGCAGAGGCGGCCTTTTAAAAGAGCCTGGTAAAGGCGGATCGGCAACAAGTCTTTTGGCGGGGTCTTTTAAGGGCACCACATCGGCCATTTCCCGCCAGAACATAGTTTCCCCATCCACCTCAGGCTCCGGGGCCGGGCGGGCTTTCAGGGCAGTTAATTTCTGGGCCGCCTGAACTTTTTTTTCCTTTTCCCTGGCTTTTTCCTGAGCCAGAAGCTGCTCCCTCAAATCGGCCAAAGCCTGGAAGGGATGGGCCGATTCGGGCTTCGTTCCCGCCATAACCGCCTCCTTTTATAAAGCCGTACGGCCGGAGAAGACCGGAAAACAGTCCTCTCTTCACTATTTTGCCTCAAAAGTCTATCATATCAATAATTTAGACCGGGGCCAAACTCAAATATTTTAGCACTAGTTCCCGGCAGGACCAGATTGAAAATGATCCCGACTGATTCTAAAACGCTGCCTGAACATTTCCTTTCGGCTTTATCGGACTTAACCGATCCTATTGGTAAAAAATTTATCTGCGCCTTTTCCGGGGGCCTTGATTCCACAGCTCTTTTATCTCTGGCCGCCGTGACGCTGGGTCCGAAAAACCTTCTGGCCGCCCATCTGGACCACTGTTTAAGACCTGAATCCGGCGAAGAAGCTTTAAAGGCCAAAAAAATAGCCCAGGGCCTTAAGGTTAAGTTCATTGCGGCCAAAGCCGATATCCCCGGACTGGCCAAAGCCCGGGGCAACGGTCTGGAAGAGGCGGCCAGAATCGGCCGGTATGAGTTTTTAGCCAAAACTCTGGCCGAAACCGGCTTTGATTATATTTTAACCGCCCACCAGGCCAACGATCTGGCCGAAACCGTCTTGCTGAAGCTCATCCGGGGCGCCGGAACTTCGGCTTTACTGGGCATAAACCCCGGCCGGGACCGGATCCTGCGGCCGCTTTTAAGCTTTGCCCGGGCCGAACTGGCCGAGTATGTCCGGGAACAAAATCTTAACTATGTTTATGATCCCAGCAACGAAGATCCCCGCTTCAAACGAAATCTCCTTCGTCAGGTGATCTGGCCGGAACTGGAAAAATTAAATCCGGCTATTCTGGCCGCTTTCGCCAGGACAGCTCAAATAGCCCTGGCCGAAGAGGAATTCTGGTCCTCCCATATAAGCCGCCTGGCCGACTCCCTGTCCAGAAATACGGGTGACGGCCGAATCCGCCTTTTAGCCGCCGGCTTTGCCGAACTGACTTTGGCCGAACAGAGGCGTTTAGCCGGCCATCTTTTAAGAAAAATCCACAACCCGGCCCGGGGCGGAGGACAAAATATCCCTTTATCCGGGGTAACATTATTAATAAAATTCGCTAATCAGGACTGGGAAAACGGCCAGGGTCTGGATCTGCCGGGAGGGCGGCGAGTGGAAAGGCAGGGGTTGTACCTCTATCTTGGGCCTTCTTCCAGATACAGCCCTCCATCTGGGGTTTAGTGCTATTCAGAAGAGGATGGAAAATTTTTTCCAAAAAAATGTTTTTCTGGTCAAATTTCTCTTGACTTTCTTCCTCTCTTTTTGTTATAAAGTCTGAATCCGCAAAGGCGGCCTTTTAAGCAACCGAGTATCACCTTTAAGGTGCCCACTTAATTGGCCGTGGAGAGGCCGGATTGTCCGGCCAAACCTTTCTGGGTGCACCCGGGTCAGAAACTTAAAAAGTTTCTTTCCGTAAGGGTCTTAAGGCCTAGTAAGGTGTTTTTTATTCCCTTTTTTCGGACAAAGAGCCTTTTTTGACCGAGAACAGAACAAATTTCAGGTGTAGGATTTACATGCCGACCATTAACCAGCTCATCCGCAAAGGCCGCCAGGCCCAGTTAAAGAAAAACACTGTTCCGGCCCTGAAGGGTTGTCCCCAGAAGCGGGGGGTCTGCATCCGGGTTTACACGGCCACGCCCAAAAAGCCCAATTCGGCTTTACGGAAAGTGGCCAGAGTCCGTTTAACCAACTCCATGGAAGTTACTTCCTACATCCCCGGTGAAGGCCACAACCTCCAGGAACACTCCGTGGTCATGATCCGGGGCGGCCGGGTTAAAGATCTCCCCGGTGTCCGCTATCACATTATTCGCGGCACTCTGGATTCCATCGGAGTCCAGAAACGCCGTCAGGCCCGCAGTAAATACGGAGCCAAACGTCCCAAATAATATTTTCCGCCCGTATTAAAACAGGGCGGATATTTTTTTGGTCAAAATACAAGTATTCAAGGTGGAAAATGCCCAGGCGCAGAGAGGTTTCCAAACGGGAGACGACTCCCGATCCTAAATACGGCAACAAGATGGTAGCCCGTTTCATCAACAACCTCCTACGGCGGGGGAAGAAAAGCTGCGCCGAGAGGATCTTTTACGGGGCCATTGATCTCCTGGCCGAACGGACCAAAGACGATCCCATTAAAACCTTTGAAAAGGCTCTTGATCAGGTCCGTCCTTCGGTGGAAGTCAAAAGCCGCCGGGTCGGCGGTTCGACTTACCAGGTGCCGGTGGAAATTCGCCCCGATCGCCGGGCCGCCCTGTCTATCCGCTGGCTCATCACTTATGCCCAGAAAAGAGGAGAAAAAGGCATGATGGCCAAACTGGCCGCCGAACTCATGGACGCCGCCCAGGGCCGGGGAGCTTCGGTTAAAAAACGGGAAGACACTCACCGCATGGCCGAGGCTAACAAAGCTTTTGCCCATTACCGCTGGTAATTTTTTTGCTCTTTGAAAACCGGGTTATTTTTTCAGATCCGATTTTGGATCCTGGGCTGCGCCGGTTTTTTTGTCTGCTCAAATTAATAAGGAATTGATTTTTGGCCCGTCAGGTTTCCATAGCTAACACCCGCAACCTAGGAATCATTGCCCACATTGATGCCGGCAAGACCACGACTTCCGAGCGGATCCTGTATTATACCGGAGTGTCCTCTAAGATCGGGGAGGTCCATGACGGCCAGGCCACCATGGACTGGATGGAGCAGGAACAGGAGCGGGGCATAACCATTACCTCGGCCGCCACGACCTGTTTTTGGCGGAAACACCGCTTAAATTTAATTGACACCCCGGGCCATGTGGATTTCACCATTGAGGTGGAAAGAAGTCTCAGGGTTCTGGACGGAGTGGTGGCCGTTTTCTGTTCCGTTGGCTGCGTTCAGCCCCAGTCGGAGACCGTCTGGCGTCAGGCCGACCGTTACCGGGTGCCGCGGATTGTTTTCATAAATAAGATGGACCGCTTAGGCTCCAATTACCAAAAATGCCTGAAAGAGATTGCCGAGCGTCTGTCGGCCAGGCCCGTTTTACTGCAGCTGCCGATCGGGGTTGAGGAAAAATTTGAGGGCTTAATAGATCTTCTGGAAATGAAGGCCCTTTACTATTCCAAAAATCCTGATGACCCCGCCCGTTTTGATATCAAACCCATTCCCGATAAGCTGATGCCTGAGGCAGCCGAAGCCAGAGCCAGTTTAATTGAATCACTGGCTGATATCGACGACAGCCTCATTGAAGACTTTTTGGAAGGCCGGGATGTTGAGGCGGTCCGCTTAAGGAAAATCCTCCGGGCCGGAACCATCGGCTTAAAATGCGTGCCGGTCTTTTTAGGCTCGGCTTTTAAAAACAAAGGCGTCCAGCCGCTGCTAGACGGCATTGTTGATTTTCTGCCCTCGCCTCTGGATATAAAACCGGTTGAAGGTATTAATCCCAAGGGCGAAATTGAAACTCGGCCCGCCGACGATAAGACTCCTTTTGCCTCTTTGGCTTTTAAGCTCATGAGCGATCCCTACGTCGGCCATCTGACATTTTTAAGGATTTACTCGGGAACGCTTAAATCGGGCGATCAGGTTTATAATTCCGCCAGGGAAAAGAAGGAAAAAATCGGCCGCCTTTTAAAGATGCACGCCAACAAACGCGAAGAAATTAAAGAGGCCGAAGCCGGAGAAATTGTCGCCGCAGTGGGACTTAAAAATACCTCAACCGGCGATACCCTGTGCGATGAACGGCAGCCTCTGGTTTTAGAGAGAATGCACATACCAGAGCCGGTTATTCACATTGCTCTGACTCCTAAAAGCAAAGATGAGCAGGATAAGCTGGGGCAGGCTCTGGGCAAACTGGCTTCCGAAGATCCCTCCTTCCGGGTCCGGACGGATCAGGAGACCGGGGAAACAGTTATTTCCGGCATGGGCGAACTCCATCTGGAAATTATTGTTGACCGGCTTTTAAGGGAATTTAAAGTCAGCGCCAATCTGGGGGCTCCCCAGGTAGCTTACCGCGAGACCATCACCAAAGCTGTGGAAGTTGAAGGACGCCATGTGCGCCAGTCCGGCGGCCGGGGTCAGTACGGCCACGTCTGGCTGAAACTGGAACCTTTGGAACCCGGCACCGGTGTGATTTACGAAACTGCGGTTGTCGGCGGCACGGTGCCTAAAGAGTATCACAATGCCGTGGGCGAAGGGGCTCTGGAAGCGGCCAGAAAAGGCGGCGTCCGGGGAGGCTTTCCGGTGACGGACGTTAAGGTCACCCTCTTTGACGGTTCCTACCACGAAGTGGACTCGTCGGAAATGGCCTTCAGTATTGCCGGGTCCATTGGATTTAAAGCAGGTTTAGCCAAAGCCGGTTCGATTATTTTAGAGCCGATTATGGATCTGGAAGTGGTGACTCCGGAAGAGTATGTCGGTGACGTCATAGGCGATCTTTCGGCCAGACGGGGCCGGGTCAGTGCTCTGGAATCCCAGAGCGGAACCCGGATAATTAAGGCCAGCGTGCCTTTGTCCGCCATGTTTGGCTACTCAACGGAACTGAGGTCCAAAACCCAGGGCCGGGCCACTTTTTCCATGCAGTTCGGTTCTTACCAGAGCCTGCCGGAAAACGTGGCCGCCGAAGTTGTGGCCCAGAAAGAGGCCAAAAAATCGGCCTAAGTTTATTGGCATACTTATATTTTTAATATTTACCGTTTTTTTCACTGGAGGCGTAAGCATGGCCAAAAAGAAATTTGATCGTTCCAAACCCCATGTTAATGTGGGCACCATTGGCCACATTGACCACGGAAAAACCACCCTGACCGCAGCTATTACCCTGGTCCTCTCCAAAGCCGGCGGCGGCGAGTATGTGCC
>JAISEL010000008.1 GCA_031264185.1 Deltaproteobacteria bacterium | reverse complement strand
TATTACCCAGGCGGATAATTATGATAAAAGAGTTTATCCTTTGTTTATTCAGTCTTTAGCATACTCAAAAATTATGCAATTTATATAGTCTATTTGTAGTATGGCTAAAGAATTATTATACCGTGATCATCTATAAATAATAAGGAATATTTGATCTATCATAATTATCCGCCGGGTTAATAAGAGCGCAGCAATACATAATTTTAAGTTTGATAATAAAACATCCCGAACACGAAATAATTAGGCTCAATTTTTCATCCGTTCGGTGTTTTTTTGCTTCCTCCCTGGCCCCCAAAAAACCATCCCTCTTGAGGTCGGGTTTTTGGGGGACTTTTGTTGACTGAGATATTTCTAAAGCGCAGCTATGGAAAGATTTGCCTTCTGACCCGGAACGGCTTCAGACGGATAAAGAACGATCTGGATTTTCATAACAATTAAGGCTGTCTTACAAATAGGGGCCTGGGTTTTTATGAATTAATTATGAATGCCGATAAGGAAATAACGGATACTGGCGTTTCGAAACGCAGACATGAAAGACGAAGTTTCATCTGAGATCCGCCTATAGCCGGGAAAAAGGTGAGATAATGACAACCTTTATACAGGACTTATTTCCAATAAAATGCTGATACAAGGCCAATCTACGGCCATATCCAATGGATTCGGCCAGGCAGCCGAAAGACTCATGACCGGCCTGAGAATAGACGGCCAGCTGACTAACGCTTCAGCCGACTCCAACCCGGCTTCCGAATCTCAGGTTTCGGTCAGTTTCAGTACCATTACTTACGGATCAGCTTCTGGATCAGCCAGAAAAAACTTCGAGACCGAAATTCTTTCCCGGCTTCTGGCCGACCTGACGGAGGACTCAGCCCCGGCGATTTTGCTGGCCGACAGTTTGTCTTCAGCGGCTTTGGAGGTCAGCAGCAAGTTTGGTCAGGATAAAGCCAATGAGTTCATGGTCCGTATATTAAAGGCCACCGATGGCAGCGTAAGCGAACAGGCCTTGATCGTGGCTGTCAGCAGTTTTTTCGGCCAAATTAAAGCCATGGCCGTCAGCAGCCCTGAACTTTTTGGCCAGCTTGAGAAAATGAAGGACTTTCTCAACCAAGGCCTGGATTTGGCTTTGGATGAAAGTCAGTTGGAGTCCAGACTTAAGCTCGGAGACAAGCCGCAACTGAGCTACAGCCTGAATAAGTACTTCAACACCCCTGCGACTCTGTCCGAAGATAAAAATAGCGCGGAAACCTATGGCTTTAACGCTAACTTTGAACGGGTTGCCCTGAAGGTTGAGGCCGCCGGAGAAGACTCTTACGGGAGCGGGTTTTTCAAAATTTATTCTTTCCGCTATTTAAGTCAGAGGGGCTTCACCCCGGAAGGCGGGCTGCTCAGTGAAATGGCCTCATTTCTGCGGGACAGTATAGGAAACAGTGAGGCCGCCGACTACTTACAGGAAAACGGGATCGCTGATTTTTTGGGGTCTGTGTCGACCGTTGTGTCCGTAGTGGCTAAGGAAAACGGCCGGGAAGCGGCTAAAAGCCTGATTTCTTACCTAAATCAGAATGTGGCCCCTGAAGCTAAGTCAGCTGACGGCAATGTCAGGATACGAGGTTGGCATTTAGGCCGCGATTACGCTAACCCTGACCTGGAAGTTCCGGCGGAGAGAGGGGAGAGACCGGACATTTCGTCGTTCGGTATCAGCTCCGGAGAGGCAGAAGATCTTTTGAAGCTGAAGGGGCATCAGGGTTTAAGCATAAACTCTGTTGACAAAAACGGCGTCGTCTGCGGAACCGCTGTGGATTTAAACGAACTGTATGATGCGTATAAAAACGCCGTCATTAGCCATGGCGGCGGCAACCTCAATTCTCCGTTCGGCCATTTAGTCAATACAGTGGCCTAGTTCTGCTGCCTCTAAATAAGAAAAATGCTATTGCGGCCTTTTCGGCAAACTCTATCCTCCGGGTTGAGTACGTCCGGCCAGGTTTTTTATCCGTTGAATTCATACTCCATCAAGCCCACGTTTTCAAGGCTGCTTCGGTCAGACTCAAAGGGCGGAAAAGCCAGGCTTTCTTTACCGCCTCTTTTGCAACCTGAGAGTTAGGGGCTGCGGCTTTTGGGGAATAGGTTCATAATTCTAAATTGTTTTCAAGACCGCAGTAATGTTTAATATCAGCAATGCCGGTAAGGCTGTTTGGCAAGGATGCTCTGGAAGCCGAGGTAATTGCCGACACCACAGTTCAGGAAAAATATACGAATTCCTGGCTGACTTCAGACTGTGGTACGAGGTACGATGTTTGGAATTTGTGCCTGCGTATAGCTGCATTTTATAAAATTAAATTGTGCCGTACTTATGCAAAAGCTTTAAAGCAATTAAAAAAAGAAATAAATTTCAGCAAAGGCAGAAAGACAAAAAAATTTAAAAATGCTGCTCTCAGAAATCTGAGAAGCTATGTCAACAAAGTTCTTAAGGACCTTAAAAACAAGATACGGAAGAACAGTCATGAAGCGTTTGAACATCCCGGCATAGCGGAATTTTTTGAGAATGCCAATAAGGCTGTCACTCAGCAGAAAAACGACAAAAATAAAATATACAGCATTTTTGAATCTCTCAAAAAAGGCGGAAAAAACGAAGGAAAAAAGAAGACTGCACGGCACTCCTTTCCGCCGGGCAGCTGAATGTTATGGAGGCTGTTCCGCAAGCACTTAATTTTTCACCTCCATCCGAATTTGAGGTTTTCGCGCAGCAACAGGCTGCCAAGGGGAGCCTCTGTCTAAATTTTGTCAAAATACCTCAAAATTCATAATATAGTTGAAGCTTCAGATTTTAAAAAATATAATTAGACGAAATTATATTTTAATTAATTTTTATTTAAATTTGTTTTACTAAAAAATAATTAAATTACTATAAATATAATTTTAAAGTCAGATAAAAAAGAATTATAAAATATCAAAAACAAATTTTATTTGTATTTAAATCTAAAAAATAACTAAATTATATTGCGCTGATGTAAATTTTTGACTGAGCTAAAAAAGTTTTTCAGGGACGACTAATTATCTGGAGGATGCCCGTGAGATGATTAAAGAACTCATCATGTCCTTAACCGGAGACAAACCACTTTTCGTAAGTGACGAACTTCAACACTACGCTTCTGTGCTTGAGGAAGAGTTTTCCCGCGAGGAACCAATCCCGAGAACAGGCAAGCGTGGTCGTCCAGCTCAACCCAAAAAGGTGATTGATTATGGCCTGAATTAAGTACGCAACTGTTAAGAAGACCAGAAAGAAAGGTCAGATCGTCAAAGTTGAGCGTAGTAACTTCGACTGGCACCTCTGGGATTACCATTTGACACCCGCAGGCCGGTGACCTTTGCGAAAGCCCGTAAGCGGTTGGAGGCCAAATTATCGATCTGTGTATACTGGTATAATTTTGTCAGAGTCCATAGTTCCCTGAAGGTTTTGTCCGGTGAGACCGTTCAGAAGAGGACACCAGCAATGGCCGCTGGAATTGCGGATCGACCCTGGACAAAATCGGATCTTTTAAAAGTTTTTGTCCAGTCAACTTAACTTACCCATTACCCGATATTTTCCCTCCTTTCAATTTAAACTGATTTTGATCCTGAAAATTAACTGATTGCAAACTTTTGAAGTCCAGCATTTTAGCGTACTTCAGGTTGAGCATTTTTTTTAGCTGTCACAAATTTTTTGGCTTTGTGACAAAAGCTGAGAATTTTTAATTGGCCGGATCCAGCCGAAGATCGAAAAAACTCTCTGAGACAGCTAAAAAAGGCTTGATTTTCTCCTAAAAAGCGTTGTAAATAATAATTCTTCCTTTCCAGTGCGAAATATGGCTTAATGTCTAACCTCGTCTGAAAGGTTTTACCAAACAACGCCATGAGGAATTGCTATGTCTAGAATACCGCTCTCAACTGCGGCCTCAGACCGCCCTTACCGAATTAATTCTGGTCATAAAGCCACGGCCCTGTGGATATTGACCTCGGCGGCTGTCATTCTGACCCTCACGCTGCTACTCTATCCCGCCCTTTCTGGAGGTCTTTATTTCGGGTCCGGCGCCCCAGACCATCTGGGCGCCTCCGGTGGTCCGACTCGGCCTGCCGTCTTCTTCCCGCTTACGCCAACCCCTCAGCGCGACCCCAAGGTCGAGCGCTTGTTGGCGGCTGTCCAGATTTTTAGGCCCAATCAGCGGGACAATCCTCTGGCCAGCCGACCAAGCCAAAACGTTATCTCGCTGATGGAGCAGAACCTAGTGTATGTCATAGCCATGCCCTCATTTGCTGACTCCAGGGAGGCCGTTTTCTGCGGCTCAGGCTTCTTCTTTAATGCGGGTTATATTTTAACCAATAATCACGTAACAGAGAAAAACCATGGCGTCATTTATGTTATCAACAAGACCTTGAATTTCGCGGCTGAGGTTACGTTAAGAGCCAGCACCAACCAAAATGGCCGCGATTACGCCGTGCTGGCAATAGGGAGCCACAGTCAACCGATAAGACCGCTAAAATTCAGTACAAAACCGCAAATTGGCGGCAAGGTTAGCGCCTGGGGTTACCCCATGCGGTTCATATCGCTCCAAAAATTCGACATTACCAGCCACCAGTCGCCCGAAGTAGCCTACAGCACCGGCGAGATTAAGGTTACTGATGATCGCCGCTATCCCATAGATTTGCTCCACGACTCGCCTTTGTTTGGCGGCAATAGCGGCGGGCCCTTGATTAATGAGCACGGCGGCGTTCTAGGCATAAACACGCGAGGATTAATCTATCGAAACAAGGACTTATCCGGATTCATGTATAGCGCCCTGAAATCAAGCGACATCATCGCTTTTCTCAGAGACAAAGGCTATCATTACGAGTTGGCTGATTGACGACGATAAGACGACTTTAACCTAAATTGAAACAATCTTGTGTTGCTTTTTATCTATTTAATGTTGTTAAGTGTTTAAAATTATTCAGATTTAATTTAATAGTCAAAATAATACTAAAAATATATAAATAAATATAAACAGCAAGGTGCTTTATGCGGTGCTGTGAAAATCCTGTCTTTTCTGCTCCATCCCTTTGTCCTTCCTGGTGCGAGTTTTGCGGTAAAGCCATGGTTCAGTTATAGAAGCCCCATTTGCCATTTGTCCTGTGAGGTCAGGCTGTTTTTTGGTCAAATTAGACCGCTGACTCCTTCCCTGTTAAGGTTCGATTATTGATGATAATTTTTTGAGTGTACAGGATACACGGGCGGTTTAGTCGTCCCTGAGAATCTTTTAAGTCCCTGATTTTACTTCAAAAATCTGGAAAATCCTGGCCTAAAACCGACCGTGTATTGATCGTGGATTTTCATGGTAAATATAATTTGACTCTTCAGGCTGCGGCCTCTGAGTTTCTGAAGCCCTGCGGGGAATGTTGTCCATGAATTTGATGAACAATTTAGCTGTCACAGACTCTAAATATGTCATATATTTCATTAAACCGTTAGCGGAGATTGCAGAAATAATATTTAATTTTAATCTCTTTCCGCTGCTTTTAATTACAGGTGTCTGCCCTTTCAGCGCATATGATCTGAATTTTTGATCTCCTGTGCGTATGCCAGCTTCATCACCAAAATATATTTGATAGCCATTTGCCTTTGCGCGTCTTTTAATGTCCTCAAAGTCTTCATACCATTGCTTCACCTTTTCAGGGTCTTGCTCAGATGCCATTTTTACAGGGCGCTGCGGTGTAAAATCCCATTGATTCAAATAATCCCCGACAGTTCTGACAGCAGCATCTATATTAAAATGCTGCTTAATAAGCTCTGAAACTGCCTTTCCTGACCAGCCTGAATGGTTTAGTTTGAATTCACTTGGTTCGCTGTTAAGAAGACATTTTTTAATGTCTTCTTCCTGTCCAGGCGAGAGTTTCCTTCCAGTCCCGACAGTCCTGCCGCGTTTTTTTGCCGCCAGCCCTTCCTCGCCCCAGCAAGTTCATATGGTTGAGGCCGCCGGAAAAGACTATTACGGGAGCGGGTTTTTCAAAATTTATTCTGGCTCTCCTGAAGTCAGAGCGGCTTCATCCCGGAAGGCGGGCTGCTCAGTGAGATGGCTTCATTTCTGCGGGACAGTATCGGAAACAATGAGGCCGCCGACTACTTGCCGGAAAACGAGACCGCCGATTTTCTGGGGGCTGTGCAAGCCGTTGTGTCCGCAGTAGCTCAGGAAAACGGCCGGGAAGCGGCCAGAAGCCTTATATCTTACTTAAATCAGAATAATGTGGCATCTGAGGCGGAGTCCGCTGACGGCAATGTCCGAATACAGGGCTGGCATTTAGGCCGCGATTACGCTAACCCTGATTTGGAAGTTCCGGCGGGGAGAGGGGAGAGACCGGACGTTTAGTCTTTCGGTATCAGCCCAGGAGAGGCCGGCGACCTTTTGAAGATGAAGGGGCATCAGGGTTTAAGCATAAACTCTTTTGACAAAAACGGCGCCGTCTGCGGAACCGCTGTGGATTTAAACGAGCTGTATGATGCGTACAAAAATGCCGCCGGTAGCCAGGGCGGCGGCAGACTCAATTCTCCGTTCGGCAATTTAGCCGATACAGTGGCCTAGATTTACTGCCTCAAAATAAGAAAAATGCCATTGGGGCCTTTTCGGCAAACTCTATCCTCCGGGTTGAGTACGTCCGGCCGGGTTTTTTATCCGTTGAATTCGTACCCCATCAAGCCCCCGTTTTCAAGGCTGCTCCGCTCAGACTCAAAGGGCGAAAATGCCAGGCTTTTTTTACAGCCTCTTTTGTAACCTGAGAGTTAGGGGCGGCGTCTTTTAGGGGAATAGGTTCATAATTCTAAATTGTTTTAAGACCGCAGTAATGTTTAATATCAGCAATGTAGGCACTTCATGGACAGAATACTCACTTTTGCGTCAAATTAAGTTAGCTGTGACAGCGCTTTCAGGGATAACCGCTCCGGTGTTCAGGAATTTAGCGACGGCATTATTGTCTTTAACTGCTGCGCCTTCAGAAGCGACTTGGAATAAGGAACGGGAGAAGGTGGTATCTGGTCTCCAAAGAGGAGCTATTATTTAAATGCAGAATTTACCAGGCTGAAAGCCGCGGATAACTTGTCAATATTGGATTTGATCAGTGCTGTTTCGGTCTGACTCGGGACCAGATAATCAGGCTCGGGACCGGCTTCGGATCCGGTCCCGGCCATATCGAAACCGGAGACGATGTGCAGGACCTTGGCTATGACATAATTCAGCCGGACGTAGGTGAAGTCGTTGTCTTTTAAAAATTGGGTAGCCAGCTTGCGGCGATCATCCTGGCTTAAGCCCAGGCTTTGGTCTGCGGCTTTATGGGCTTCAACGGTTTTGTTCAGGAACAAAATCAAGAGGTCGACATCTTTCTGGGTTAAAGGTCCTTCTCTGGCCAAAATCTTGGGATCAATTAATTTGTAATCCAGAAATTGGGCCTCCGCGTTCCGGCTCAGGGCGAAAAACGCTGCCATGACGAGACCCAGAAAGCACAGTTTTTTTATGATCATGAAAGTACCTTTGTTGAACTCTTGAAAAATTTAAACCGGACCGTCGGCTCAGACGTTTTTTATAAAAAGACCCCTGTTGGGACAAAAATTAAGAGTCTTCGTTCAGGGCCTTGGCCAGGGCCAGCGCTGCCGCTAATTTGGTCCGGTTTTGCTTAATTAAATTTAGCTCAGAGCTGCCGGGGACCATGAAAGGAGGATTCAGGCCTTCTTTGGGCATTTGGTTTGAATCATCCAAACCTACCATGACGGCCTGAATCTTGATCGCGATATATCTTAGCCTGATCGGGGTGATTTTGTTGGCTTCGACAAATTCAGCCACCAGATCGTCCAGTTCTTTGACTGTGGTGGCCGGATTTCTCCTGACCGTATTTACGGCCACTACGGTCAAATGGTAGAACTTAACCAGGATGTCCACGTCTTCCTGAGTTAAAGGAGCTTCCCTGTTCAGCTGCTCTGCAGTGATGGACTCATAGTCAAATTCTTCGGCCAGGGAGCTGACACTCTGGGCCAAAGCCGCGATAATCCCTAAAATGACCAGTTTTTTGAGGAGCATAGAGTCCTTGCACAAATGCCTTGACGGCATCGGAAAACTAAAGTTCTGCTAATGGTTCGAAAAGGCCCGGCTGACCGGCTTAATACTCTTCCGGCACAGGTGGTGAATCGTCATCCGGCGGCCCCTTAGCCGAAACAGGGCTGGCGGCTGGCAACGTCACCGCAGTTATAAAAACAGGCTTATCCTCACTGGACCGGAAGGTCAGATTGCAGGCCCGGCTGGAGCAGGCAAAAAAGTCATAGTCCTGATCAGTTTTCGGGCTGTGCCCCTTTCGGTGATACAGAGGGCTTTGGCAGGTGGGGCATTTGAACTCAGAGAACGGAGTTTTTTCTTTTTTGGCATTTTTTTCGCCAGGGCTGCCGTCTCGGTCTCGGAAAGTAGTCCCGCATTCCCGGCTGGAACAGGCCCAGAAGTTGTAGCCGTCGGGTCCGTCTTTAACGAGATGTCGCAGGCGCTGACCGCAATCCGGGCAAACATGGTCGGAAAGGGGGGAACTGGTATTCTTCTCCCCGGGCTGACCGTCATTGTCTCTGAATTTGGCTCCGCAATTGTCCCGGTCAGAGCAGGCCCAGAAATTGTAGCCGTCCGGGCCGTCTTTTCTGATGTGCCTTAAAGGCTGACCGCAGTTCGGGCAATTTTGGCCGGTAAGTTCAATTTTGGCGTTCCTTTGGCCAGGAGCTCCATTGTCGTCTCTAAAGGTGGTTCCGCAGTTGTCCCGGTCGGAGCAGGCCCAGAAATTATAGCCGCCCGGGCCGTCTTTTTGGAGGTGCTTTAAAGGCTGGCCGCAGCTGGGACAGGGGTGGTCGGTGACTTCAGATTTGCCGGACTTCTGGCCGGGCTGGCCGTTATCATCCTGAAAGGAAGCTCCGCAATTGAACCGGTCAGGACAGGCCCAGAAATTATAGCCCCCTGGGCCGTCTTTTCTGATGTGGGTTAAGGGCTGACCGCACTCGGGACAGGGGAGAGACGACTGTTGGATTTGGCTGTGCCTGGGCCCGGGCTTTCCGTCTTCGTCCATGAATCTGGCCCCGCACTGGTCCCGGTTGCTGCAGACAAATAAGCTTTTATCTGATTTCCCGGTCAGGACTAACCGTTTTAATTGGTTCCCGCAGTCCGGGCAGGTAAAGTCCGTGGGTTCGGGTCTGTAAGATCTCTGGCCCGGCCGGCCGGCCTCGTCTTTAAAACTGGCCCCGCAGTTCTCCCGGTCAGGGCAGGCCCAGAAATTGTAGCCCCCTGGGCCTTCTTTCTGAATATGACTTAATTGCCGGCCGCAGTCCGGACAGGCTTCCTGTGAATATTCGATTTTGCCGGTTTTTCGGCCTGGCTTTCCGTTACTGTCAGAAAATCTGGCTCCGCATTTTTCCCGGTCCGAGCAGACCCAGTAGTTGAAGCCGTCCGGACCTTCTCGAAAAAGGTGCCGCAGCGCCTGACCGCAGTCCGGACAAGTCTCGTCGGACATCTGGCCTTTATTTAATTTCTCTCCGGGCGTTCCTTCGTCATTTTTGAACCTGGCCCCGCAGTTATCCCGGTCCTGGCAGGCAAAGAAGCTGTCGCCGTTCAGGCCGGTCTGGGCTATCCGCTTTATCGGAGCCCCGCAGTCGGGACAGGCGAATTCGGTGTCAGAAGCTTTATAATTCCGCCGGCCCGGCTTACCGCCGGAGTCTTGAAAAGTTGCTCCGCAGTTTTCCCGGTCAGAGCAGCCCCAGAAGTTAAAACCGGCATCGCCGGTTCTGACCATGTGCCTGAGCGCTTTTCCGCAGGCCGGACAGGTTTCTCCGGTACTTTCCTCAAAAGATGTCAGTTCCTTTTCCAAAATGTCGTTGGCTCCGCGAATAACCGACAGGTAATCGGACGTACCTTCGGCTATTTCGTCGAGCTTTTCCTCCAGATTTTTAGTGTAATCGTAATCAACAAACCCGAATCGGGCTTTAAGATACGCGATTAATTCATCGCCCAGCCCAGTGGACTCAAGCTGCCTTTTTCTATTGGCCTGAACATACTGTCTGGTTGTTATATTATCCATAATAGCCGCATAAGTCGAGGGCCGTCCGATGCCTCTTTTTTCCAGTTCCCGGATTAAGGCCGCCTGAGTGTATCTGGGCGGGGAGGAGGTCTTTTTCGTTTTGACTTCCCCAAAACTGGGATTGACGTCTGAACCTGCAGTCAGCTTGGGCACCTGGTTGTTGAGTTCGTCTTTGTCTTTATCCTTCCCGGACTCGTCGGCCTGATCCTCGGCTAAGACGGTCTTCCAGCCGCCGGAAATTAGTCTTCGGCCTTTGGCTTCAAAAATAGCCTCTTTCCCGTCCAGCTGGGCTTTAAGAGTTCCCCTGACTGTGGCATAGACAGCTTCAGCCAGCTGACTGGCTACGGTCCGGTTCCAGATGAGTTTATAAAGGGCTCTTTGATTTTCGTCGTCGCCTGCCTCTTCGTCCTCTATATCGGTCGGCCGGATGGCTTCGTGGGCTTCCTGAGCCCCTTTTTTGGCTTTAAAGAACTTGGGTTTTTCCGGCAGGGGCCAGTTTTTCCGGCCGGCCAGGGCCCGGATCCCGTCGATCGCCTCCTTGGCTATATTGGGACTGTCGGTCCTCATGTAGGTAATGCGGCCTGCTTCGTAGAGTTTCTGGGCAATCTCCATGGTCTCCTTGGGGTCGAGTTTTAAGGAGTTGCTGGCCGCCTGCTGAAGAGTTGAGGTGGTGAATGGCGGCGGAGGTCCCTGGCGGCTTTCCCCTTCCTCGTAGGCGGTCACCTTAATGGTTTTCAGGGCTGCCAGCCTGTCAGCTGTGTCCCGGTCCAGAAAGTATTCCTGACCGGGGGGCAGCCAGTTTTTATTGTTCCAGACAGCTTTCCACTCCGGGGTTCCTGTCTGGCCGAAATTAAGTTCCACCCCGTAATGGGTCGTGGACTTAAACAGCCGGATAGCTTCTTCCCGTTCCACCACCAGGCGCAGAGCCGGAGTCTGAACCCGTCCGGCCGAGAGATTTTTGCCAGCGATCTGAGTTACGGCCGGCGAGACCCGGTAACCGACGAGGCGGTCCAATACCCGGCGTCCGACCTGAGCCCGGACTAAATTGTCATCTATCGGCCGCGGCTGGGCAACGGCTTTTTTGATGGCCGATTCGGTAATTTCAGTATAAGTCACCCGGTGGGGATTTTTCAGGTCCAGGACTTCTTTCAAGTGCCAGGCGATGGCTTCGCCTTCCCGGTCAGGGTCGGTGGCCAGGTAAACGGAATCGGCGCCGGCCGCCAGTCTTTTCAGGTCAGCTATGACTTTCAGGCCCCTTTCGGTGGCCTCGTAGCGGGGTTCAAAGTCAGGGGGATAAACCCCGGTTCTGTCCCTGGGCAGATCACGAACATGACCGATACTGGCCGCCACTTTCCAGTCTCCGCCCAGAATTGACTGTATTTTTGTCACTTTGCCGCTGGATTCGACTATCAGCAGATTCATCCGAAAATTATCTCCGACGTTCAGCACGCTGTAAAAAGTTAAAAGGGATTTTATTCCAAATTTTCCTTATACACCAGTCGTAAGTCTTTGTCAGCTTAAAGGCCGGTATCTGGAGGAATCATGTCAGTTCTACAGAGGAAATAGGCCGAATACCGGTCTTTAAGGTCCAGGGCCGGTTTGAACCCTAATGGCCGCCGGTAAAATTAAGGCGCAAAAAACGTCTGCTGGCCGTATCCGGACCTGAGACCTGAATCTGGCGCCGGCTTTAAAACCCGGCGGATCAGGGCCAAAAATGTTGGGCTCTCCTTAGGGAACATAAGCGAAATATTTAAGCTGGCGGATGGGGTAGAGTTCAGGGGCTATGACGGCGGCAAGGTCTCTGGCCATTTCTGAGATCTTGCCGGTATCAGAGTACATTATGTTTTCGGGTCTGAAAACCCGGCCGTTTGGTTCCATCACTTTAAAACGGTTAAGCAGGGGATGGGCCTTTAAAAGATCGGATTTAGTCAGATAGCCGTACATGGAACTGCGGTAGGGAATATAGATGTCAGCAGCCCGGCCCCGGAGATAGAAAGCTTCCGGATCTATACTGACATCCAAATGACCGGTGACTTCCGGAAACAATAGGTCGCCGCCTGCCAGAGTGATAATCTGGGAACTCCAGAAGTCCGAGGGCAGGATCTGGATTTTTTCCTGCCAGAAATCGGCGTACAGGACTTTAGGTTTTTTTAGGTCTTGGGATTTTTCGGCCAGTTCCTTTAAAGTTTCCCGGACCTCAAGGACAAGACTGTCAGCCAGTTGGTCCTGACCGTAAAAGGCGGCCAGAAATTTAATGAACCTGAGCCGATCCTCTAAAGTATTGGCGGCCCGGGTAAAAGTGAATATAGCCGGACAGCCCATGGCCTCAAAGATATCCAGGCTCCGGAAATCCCCGTTTAAGATCAGGTCCGGCTTCAATGTTTTGACCGTTTCATAATCCGGAGCGTTCCAGAGACCTAAATAGGGCAGACGGCCGTTTTCGTGGTCCTGAATGAGTTCAGGCAGGGTGCTCTGATTTTCCGGATTGGCCAGACCGATTAAAGTATCCAGGAGGCCCAGCGCCTTCATGATGCCCAGGTCATAAGTTCCGGACAGCGAGGCCGTCCTCTGGACCGGAACTTCCACGAACTGATGGGGCTTTAAGCCTTCAGGCGGTTTCTGCCCACGGGGAATTAAAAGTAAAGTCCGGCCTAAAGCGTCGGTGGCTTCCTTATACGGCCCGATGGATTTGACTGTAAAGACAGGCGTATCCTCAGCCGAAAGGAGTTGAGCCGCCAGGAGATGACCTAAAAATAGGCCCAGAATGATGGCCGCAAAATGTTTCTGCCGGCTAAACCGATCTGGAACATCTGTTGGCCGGTAAGGCCAAATCCGGTTCAGACGGTAATTTTTGTCCCTGGCCTCATGGCTTTCGGGGAGCGGTTTTTTCATTTTTATTGGAAGCTCCTATTGGCTTGACTTTTCGCGTGAGGCCTGATCATTCAGCTTTCCGGAGTTTGATGATCAACATTCAGGGAAGCTATTGTGCTCCTTTACGGCATGAACTTAAGGTAAGTCAGCCTGTGTCCAGGGTGGAGGTCCGGATTTACGATGTAGGCCAGATCCCTGGCCAGAGCGGCTATCTCTCCGGTTTCAACGTACATTTTTTGCAAAGTCATATAGACCCGGCCGCCCGGCTTCATTGATTTAAACCGATTCAGAAGTGGATGGGCCAGAAGAAGCTCTTGTTTGGTCGTAAAACCGTATATGACGCTTAAAGTGGGCAGGAAAATATCGGCCTCCTGGCCCCGGAGATAGAATTCCTCCAAAGAGACGGAAAAATCCCGGCTGCCGGTAACTTCGGGAAAGACGAGCCGGCCGCCGACCGCGCTTAGAATCTGGGCGGTCCAGTGATTGGCCGGATGGACCATGGGTTTGTCTGCCCAGAAATCGCCGTATAAAACTTTGGGCCCTGGACCTGCGGGCAGACTGGCCTTAAGTTCGGCCAGCACCCGGCGGATATTTAAGGCTATGGATTTGGCTTTGGGCCGCCGGTCATATAAGACAGCCAGAAACTCAATAAACCTCAGGCGGTCTTCCAGACCGTTGGCTTCATGGCTGTAGGTGAAAACGGCCGGGCACTCCATGGCCTCAAAGATATCCAGGCCTCTTAAAGTGCCGCCTAAGATCAGGTCCGGCTTTAAGGTTTTGACCTTTTCATAATCAGGAGCGTCCCAATGTCCAAGGAAAACCGGTTTTTCGGCTTCAGGAGGAAGAGCGGTCAGAATTTCCCGGCTGACCGAATCGTCATCCGAATCCACTACGCCCACCAGAGTGTCCAGGACGCCTAAAGCCTTCATTATTCCCAGATCATAATTGCCGGACAGCCCGGCTGTTCTCCGGACCGGAGTGAAGATAATCTGGCTGGGTAAAAGTCCGGCCGGCGGGGTTTGGTCTCGGGGAACTAAGGTAAGCCGGCGGCCCAGAGCATCGGTGACAGTCATAAAACCGCTGCTCTCTACGGGCGGGGTAATTGTAAAAATAGGCTCGGCCATGAGGCCGGCCTGATCAAAAAATATCACCCAAATGAGAAAAAATATGTTAAATATCAGAAGATTTCCGCGCATGGATATCCCTGGCCTTTAAAGACGGGCCGGCGGTCAGCCGGAAATGGCTTGGTGGCTGAATAAAAAAGATGTTTCTGGCCGGTCAGAGCGCAGGAGTAAGATCCAGTGACCCATTATAGACTCCGGGACGGTTTTTTGAAAGCCCGTTCAGGTTCAGGCTTCACTCAGGCGAACCGGCATTTTTTAATAAGGACGTATTATGGCTTCCAAAGCTCAAGGCAGCGCTCAGGACTTAAAGAATTTCTGGGACAGAAAATCCAGGACTTTTCCCAGGTATTCTCCGGGGGAGGACAATTACGAAGCCCGGGTGCTGGCCCTGGCCAGAGATAACGGGGCGGTGTTTAAGGGGGCCAGGATTTTGGATGTGGGCTGCGGCACCGGTCTTTATACCATCAGACTGGCTAAGGAAGGCCGAGAGGTGGTGGCTGTCGATCTGTCCCCTGAGATGCTGGGTATCCTGCGTGAGGACGCCGAAGCTCAGGGCCTTTCCAATCTGCTGGTAATAAATTCAGACTGGCTGTCTTTTGAACCTTCCGGCCATTTTGAGGTGGTCTTCTGTTCCATGTGCCCGGCCATGAGCCGGCCGGGGGCTTTGGATAAGCTTTTGGGCCTCCGGGGTTCTCAGGTCGTCTATCTGGGCTGGAACGGCCTTCTGCGCTCTTATGTGTCCGAAGAACTCTATGAGCATTATAAAGTTACGCCCAAAAGTTTTCAGGGCGCCCAAGCCACCCGGGAGCATCTGGATGCCCGGGGCTTAAAATACGCCGCTCTGCCCATTGAAGGCCAGTGGCGGGTGACTTATTCCAAAGCGGAGCTTTTAGACAGTGCGGTGACCAATTTGGACGATTACGGAGCGGTCCCGGATTTGGACCATTTGAACTCTTATCTGGAGAAATTCCGGCAGCCGGACGGACAGTATCTGGAAGTCACTGATTACAAAATTCAGATGATCCTCTGGCAGAACAAATAGGCTGACTGAGTCCTGCATCAGTAAGAATGCGCCTGTTTTTTGATATTATCATGCTGGTTTTGTAAAAAACAGACAAATAAATCTTTAATATCAGGCAGGAGTTCACGAGTAATATCCGGCCGCAGGCAATCAAATCGCCGAAGCCTGATTGTTTATTCCCAAACCAATCAGCCCTGTTCCGGCTTGCTTCTGTCAGCCCTTTGCTTTGAGGCAGCTTATGAGCCAAGCGGCATGGGATACTAACGTGGCCCCGGCCATATTAAGTTTTAAAGGAACGGTTTATATTCTTCGCCGCAAAGTGCCGCAGACTGCGGCTTTTTCCCCCAGTAGCAAAAATGAACCGGAAAATGGTGAATATTTGGTATGGATAAAATGATGCCGGAAATTTCTGAGACTCTGTGTACAAGCAGCTGCGGGAAGGCAAACCCAAGAGGGGTTAAAAGAAAAATGAGTAATTTCAAAATCAGAAAAAGAAGGGAGAGTTTAAACCGGAAAAGAGACATTGCCCCGGATATATTAATAAAACTTCAGCCGGAGGAAAAAATGAGAAAAAATGGTAAGTGCATTAACCGAACAGTATTGGGACCAGCCCCCAACAAAACTGAAGCCGTTAAATTGTTTCGCCTGGCCGCTGAACAAGGTTATCCGAATGCTCGGTATAATCCGGCTTTCTATCTTTTTAGCGGTGATGGAGCAGCCCAAAGCAAAACCGAGGCGCTAAAGCTGTTTTGTCAGGCTGCTGAACAGGGGTTTGCAGATGCTCAAAGAATGATTGATTATTTTCTCGGAGGGAAGCAATTGTCACCTCCCTAATTGACTTAGGAAAAAAAAGAAGGAAGCGGCTCCATGAAAGAAGTCCCCTGTATCCGGGACCGGAAAAGTAGCTCGAACAGTCCAGCTTTTGAAGTCCGGTCCCGGCGGAATCCGGAACGCCTGCTATTTTGTTTTAAACATCAATGCCGCTCTGAGGATTGGCGGTGTCCTTAATCTTACCCTGGCCGATGTCCTGGACTCCGACGGCCAAATTAAAGCCCGTATTACCCACAAAGAGGAAGAACCAGCAGGACCTGCACCGTGCCCATCAATCCGGTCGTCCATAAAGCCCTGAAAGAGTACTTATTACTCCGGCGGATAATTTTGACCATGATAAAATTAAATACGCGAGAGTCAAGGTGAGACCGAAGAATAAATAGATTCTCATAATTATCCGCCGGGATAATAACAGGATATTTGGCAGAGTAACGCCACTAGTGGTATATTATTTTGCGGTCATCATATCGCGGACTTAAAGCCGGAAGGAGAATTTTATGGAACAGTAGCTGCCCGCCGGGATACAAGACTTTGATAAGCTGCTGGCTAAAAGCGGCGTATATGTGGATAAGACGAAATATTTTCCCATGCTGCCGAAGAAGGGAGCTGTCGTCTTTTGCGCCCGGCCCAGGCGCTTCGGCAAATCCCTTACAGTCTCTGCCCTGGAGGCCTTCTATTCCGGGAGGCGGGAACTTTTTAAAGGCTTGGCCGCCGAAAAATTCATGAATTCACCCGAATTCACCCCAAAACCGGTCATTCGTCTGGACATGAACGAATTCAATAACAGCAAAAGCCTGGAGGTTCTGGAAGGGAAAATAAGAAAATACCTGACGGGCATCGCTAAACAGTACAAGGTCGCCTTACAATGGGACGATGCGGCCAGCGCCTTTTCCAATTTGCTGAAGGATGTCAGCCAGGCCGTCTCTCAAAATATCATCCTGCTGATTGATGAATACGACTCGCCTGTTTTGAGCCTTATTCAGAGGAGTGAACTGACCTATGACGAGCGGCTGGTTGATGACATTCGGGAGGCCGTACGAAGTTTCTATTCCATGATCAAAACCAATGATGGGATCCTGGACTTCGTCTTTATCACCGGCATCTCCAAGTTTTCCGGCATGGGCGTCTTTTCCCCTCTTAATAACCTGGTGGATATCTCCACTGATCCTGAATTCGCCGCCTTCATGGGCCTGACTCAGGAAGAACTGGAGGAGAATTTCGCCCCGCACATCAAGGCGACCGCCCAAAAAATGCGGATGGGCGAAAAGGAGCTTCTGACCCATATCCGGGACTACTACGACGGTTTTTCCTTTGACGGGGCGACCCGAGTCTACAATCCCTTTTCCGCTCTTCTCTTCTTCAGTAAAGGAGCATTTAAAAAATACTGGTCGTGGTCCGGCTCCAGCACCTTCATCAAAAAATTTCTCAGGGACAAAAAACTCACGGTGGAAGAGTTTTCCGGCCTTCGGATCAGCAGCGATTTCGCCGATTCTCCCGGAGAAATCGGCTCCACGCCTCCGGCAGGGTTTCTTTATCAGGCCGGTTATCTGACCCTGCGCAAGGATGACCAGGGCTCCTATTCTCTGGACTATCCCAACTTTGAAGTCCGGGCCGCCCTGTCGGCTCTGTTCCTGGATAACTGTTTCGCCTCAGAGACTCAAGCGATGGAGGCCAGGCTGAATTTGGGCGACTGCCTGGCCGCAGGCGATGTCCTGAAGATGGTCGTTCTTTTTTGGCGCATGTACGCCGGCCTGACCTATCAGGACCATAAAGACGCAATTGCCGTAAAGATGAGCGCGGACGTTCCGGCCGGTATGGCCCGGGCGGAGGCGGAAAAGCCGCCGGACGGGACTGGCCGGAATCCGAACCAGAGTTACATGGAAACTATGCGCCAGCAGCTGGGCGAAAGCTTCTATCGGAGCGTCTTATACGCTTTTCTGTGCGGCGCAGAGGCTGAGGTCAGCGCTGAAAAGCATCTGAGCGGGGGCCGGGCCGATTTGGAGGTCAAGTATAAGGGCCTGGTTTACATCATTGAGCTGAAAACCGCCCGGGGCAGCGGTAAGGCCATGAAAGCCGCCCGGGACGGCATGACCCAGATCCAGACCCGCGGATACGGCGGGGCCGGCGAAAATTCTATACTCATCTCTTTGGCGGTGAACCTTGAGAAGAGCAACATTGAGGCCTGCGTCTTTAAGAAAAACGGACAGACCGCAGTCCTTGACAGCCAGGAAGTGTTCCGGCTCACCCATCCGGGAGAGACGGAATCAGATCAGATTCAGGATTCTTGAAAGGAAAAGCAGCGCATGGGACCGCTTGTCTCAGCTGCGCATCCCTCCGGGCAGAGGCCGGCCGTCTTTTTTCAGCCTTCCGGATTAAAAGATCCGGCTTGCCGTTTTGGGCCTGATAATTATGCGGCGGCTGAAAGCCGCCGCTGCCTTAAAACTCCAGCCTGACGCTTATGCTCCCAGAAAAGCCTTCCCTTTTTCCGGCACAGCCCTGTTTTCTTTCCCGGCTCCGCCGGTTCGGCAAATCCCTCCTGGTGAGTACCCTGTAAGCTGTCTTAACAGGCCGGCGGGAACTATTCGAAGGACTTTGGATTGGGTACCCGCTCAGATTATGACTGGATGCCCAGCCCGGTCATTGATCTGAGTCTGAACTCGGCTGCCACGGACAGCGCGGCCATGGTACAGTCCGCTTTGTTCACGCAATTGAAAAATATTGCCAAAAGAGAAAAGCTGGAGTCCAATGGCGAAACTCCAGCCGAATTTTCCGAATCGCTGTCCGAATCCCTTCATGACAAATACGGCCGGAAAGTGGCGGTGCTTACCGGCGAGTATGACGCTCCTGTCTGCACTCACTGAGACTGACCTGGCCATTAAGGTTCTGGACGCCATGGGAAAATTCTACGGTGTCCTGAAAGCCGCTGAAAAGTATCGCGGTTTTACCTTCATCACCGGGGTGACCAAATTTACAAATGGGTCTCCTTAGATTTGCGATCATCAATTATAATCCATGAATATCAAGGGTTAAAAAAGATTTTCTTTTTGGTGTAGATCCTGAAGTCCTTACTGTTTACGGGTTTTATAGGTGACCAAAAATAGATGTACGGGGAAAAAAAATGGGCAGCTGAAAAATAAATTTTTGACTGCTGGCTGCCTAAACTTTCACTACGTTTTGAGCCTGAAAATGAGCCTGTCCCGGCTACTCAGGATGGCCATTATGAGGATCTTGAAAAAGTCCAGGTCAGTGTAACCATAAGCTCTTCGTTTCATAACTTTAATTTTGTTATTAATACCTTCAATTCAGCCGGAATTAATAGGGAAATCATACCAGTTAAGTATGCCTTCAGCATGATTTTCTATGGTATTTGCCAGTTTGTTCAGGTGTTCATTTCCCGAGCTTCCGGCTCTTAAAACCCAGTTCTCAAGGGCAGTTTTTGCCATCCTTTTGTTTTTCTGTTCCCAGATCTGCCTTAGGTCTTCCTTAAGGATATAAGCTATGGACAGAGGCGTGTTTAAAGCGAGCAGTTCCGCGAGGCGCTTTTTATTATCATCATCCAAGTCTTCTTCATTTTTGAGGAGCAAATATTTCGTTCCGGCCAGGATGCGTTTGTCATTTTTCGTGGCATCTGCAAAGACCTGTCTTCGGACACTGTTTAAAGTTTCGTTGACTATTTTTATTCCAATGAGCCTTCAAACTGGCACAAAAATTTTTAACTTTTGTAATCAATCGAATAATTTTTAAATCTAAAATCATTGAACATGGTCTGTCTATATTTTTATAAAAATTTTTGCTTAAAAAAGTATTCTATATAAAAATATTTTTTTAAGCAGTTTCAATCAATTTCTGTTCAAAATTAATTAGTTTTAAAATAGACGGAATTTGGAAGGTCATTTAAATTTTGATATTTCACTTGACTTAATGCCGTTAAAAATATATAATTCCAGCCAGGAAGATAAATTATGGCTGGAGTGTACATCGTTGATGAGGATATTATATCATTTTCCCGCTTAGTCTGTAGTGAAAATGAATCAGTTGCTCAAGTAAAAAAAGTCTCTGCGTCCTTTTGGGCGCTGTAGCCGGGTTGGACGTTGATTCCACTGCCGATGTCGTACAAATTAGCAGGAGGTCTGTTTATCGAAATCGAGCTGAAATGGAAGCTGCAGCCAAGTGGATATTGATCCATTCAAAAAATAGCAGAGGAGGGCGCCGAAACGTACTTATGTCTGAGGCGGAGGAGCTTTCGTTTTTGGCGCCATAGGAAAAGATTTCACTCTCAGGTGCGTTGGTAAGCCTTAATGAAATTCATATCGCTCACATGGAAGCTGCAGGCCAAGCAGTAGCTGTTTCAACAACAAATAGATTGCTCAGACGTCATGGTTGGAGAAAAGTAAAGCCAGACACCAAGCATCTCAAAAGTGATCCGTCAATTCAAGAAGAGTTTAAAAAAAACTCAAAGGCATGGTGGATACCACCCTTAAGGAAAACATAAATAATCTGCCATTCAGATTAATGTTTCAAGATGAGGCTGGATTTGGACGAATGTCTCAGCCAAAATCCTGCTGGGCTCCTTACCCTGCAAGACCTATGGTTGCGGTCGCTTTAGTTCGGGAATTTAGATACATCTGCGCGACTGTTAGCCCTTGGGATGGAAGGTTAAGTTATTCAATAACTGAAAAGATGAATACCGAAAATATGAACATCCATTTATCTCAGGTTTCAAAACGGTTTAAATATTCTTTTAACGTCATAATAGTGGATGGAGCATCTTCACATAGAAGCAAAGACTTGATCATCCCTAAAAATATTGGATTGATTCAACTTCCGCCATATAGTCCGGAACTTAACCCGGCCGAACAGATCTGGAGACTGTTGAGAGGACAATATTTTGCTAATAAAATATTTAATTCTTTAGACGATGCAATTGTTCAAGTTAAAAAAGGGTTATTACCTCGGCGGATTATTATGATAATCTATTTCTTCATTGATTTTACCTTATGATGATTTGTTTGTATCAAAATTATCCGCCGGGGTAATATTACTGCTGATATCAACGATGTAATTGACCAACTTCCCGAAACCGCTGATGTTATAATAGGCGGTTTTCCTTGCCAGGATATTTCTATCAATGGCAAAATGCTCGGAATTAAAGGCAAGAGAAGCAGCCTCTATACTTATATCGTAAAAGCTGTAGAAAAGGTAAAGCCGAAAGTCTTTGTCGCGGAAAATGTGGGCGGCTTACTGCTCAAGCAAAATGAGTATTCGTTAAAGAAAATTCTTGAGGATTTCAATTCTCTCAGATATGACATAAGTGAACCGAAATTATATAACGCTGCCGATTATGGAGTTCCTCAAACCCGTGATAGAATTTTTATTGTCGGAACACAGAAAGGCTTGCCAAAATTTACACCGCCGATGCCCACACACACAAAACCTGTGACGGCTAAAGAAGCGATTGGCGATTTTAGAGGAACGAGGACGCGACGAGGCGTTTTCACATATCTGGAGCCTTGCTAATGCTAGCAGTGAGCAAGGCAATAGACGGCTAATAGCTGACCGTCCAGGGTACACAATCCGCGCCGAATGTCACGGTAATATCCAGTTCCATTACTCATTGCCGCGCAGAATTTCCATGCGTGAGGCGGCTCGAATACAGTCATTTCCTGATACATTTTTGTTCCCGTGCAAACTTCGGGAAACAGAGCGGCAAATAGGGAATGCTGTCCCGCCAGTATTAGCTTGTCATGTTGCCGAAGCAGTTAAAAAAACTATCAAGGAGAAATAATCGTGACGAAAACTGAATTCGAGCAACTTTTAGACCGCTGCTGTGAAAAGATAACAGGTGAAGCCCGCACAGCGGGTTTCAAAACATCTCCGCAATTTGAAAACAGAGTTCGTGAAGTTTTAAGCGAATTAACAAAAGAGGATAGTTTCTTTTGAGATTGATTTTGCGCCTCACCCGCAAGCATTTCCCGATATTGCGATGGGCGAGTTTGGAGTTTAGGTTAAGTTCATTTTGAGCGATACTTGGCGCAGCGTTGCCAATAGTGTTTTGGAAACGCAACGAATTTAGAGCGTGAAACATATCTACATAATTTTCGGTAAAATGGGTGGCGTTCCGGAAGTGCGTTGGGCTGATTATGAGTAAAGCGTTATTCACGTCCGCACTTCTCATGTTCCGCGTTTTGAGGTGGAGTTGCCGAGTGAGAAAGCGACAATCAAGGAATCTCTTTTTGAGGGTATGGGGATTCGGTATAACGATTTTCGGAAATTACCTATGCGGGAAAAGATGAAATATATTCGAGCATACGCCAGAAAGATTCATCCAGACGGCCGCTTATGGTGGATTGAGGATAAAGATACGGACGAACACACTCCCTGACAGTATAATCCCCTCCGTCTTTTCCTCCCTCAATGACCTGGAAGATTTAACTCTTAACGGGAACTACGCCGGTATCTGCGTTTTACCCTTAAGGAATTCGGCGCCTTGCTCGAAATGTCCGGGCCGAAAATTCCGGCCGGATTTCAAGCCAGCGGTTCCATGCCCCTAGAGGCCTCTTCAGACGACCTGAGAGCCAGGATTTTGGAATGGTATGACGGCTGTTCCTGGGACGGAAAAACCAGGATCCTTAATCCCTGGTCAACTCTCGAATTTTTTCCCAATGCGAGGTTAAGCGATTACTGGCTGACTTCCGGCCCTCCTTCCTTTATGGATATGGATGCTCTGGCCGGAGATAGCCGGATGAATTTTTCTTCAATGAAAAACGTCCCCTGCCTCACGGACTCAGTGAACGCTGTGGATATCGGACAGTTCGGGACGAAGACCTGCTGTTCCAGGCCGGTTATCTGACCGTAAAAAAGGTCAATGAAAAGGCGGAACCAAAAGAGTTTTATCTGGGCTGTCCCAATCTGGAAGCGGAAGCGGCCGCAGCTAAAATTTTCTTCAACCTGAATAAGCCCTTTGAGGGGACTTTACTCAAACGGCGTCAGGCCAAGGCCGCCTTGAATTTTCTGCTCCAGGGAGACGCCTTAAAATTTCAGGCCGCTTTTGAAAGCATTCTGGGGGACATTAATTATCATCTGCATCTGCCTTATGAGGCCTTCCATCAGACAGTCCTCCAATTAGTCCTGGATCTGGCCGGCCAGATTTACGATTCCGAAGGTTCGGCCAGCGGCGGCCGGTATGACCTCCATTTCAGGGCTTCGGCCTGGGACGATGATGTCATTGAACTGAAGCATTAGTCTCCTCTTTTTTTGTTGACCGCATTGAAGAGCTCGGACTTGACTGACTGCCCTGAAAACCGCCTTTACCTCCAGGACAGACTGAACACCGCTGATGTTGGCTCTGATAATCCCACAGCTTTGCCGGTTCCGGCCGGCTGCAGTCCGCTGACAAAGATTCAGTGCCGTACGGCCAAAGAGTTCCGGCCTGGAAGTCAGTGCTGAACAGTCTGAGGCCTCATTAAGAGATAACCGGTGCGCAGCCGCCTTAACAATATCTTTGGAGGATGTCTGCCAGACCTCCTCCCTAAAAACCGGCTTGCCGGGGCCAGGCCGATTTTGGAGGTAAATATAAGGTTTGGCTGACATTACTGGGAAGATAATCAATGAAGAAAATCCGGCGGCTTTCAAGCCGGTCCAGCCCGGGCTGCCCCAGATTCCGGCCAGCAGCTGCGGAGGCGCCGCCAAAAAGCCTGTCTTCATTTTTTTGGCAGTGGAGTTGGAGAAGCGTAACTTCGGACCCTCTGTTTCAGAGAAGAACGGGCTGACCTCCGGGCTGGGCAGCCAGGACTTGTTCCGGCTCACGAAGCCGCCGGCTGAAGCATCGGATGAAAATCACGGGACCCTGAAGAAAGAGGATCAGGCTGGAAAGAAAAAGTCCGATCCTTTGTTTTTTACGGCCAAAAGTCTCCCTAAGACGCCCATTCCCGGCAGATAAGCCAGGTTCTGAAAAGTATGCACCGGCGATTTGGACCTGGAGCCGGGAAAGGCCGGGAACGGCGCCCGGATCTGGCGGTTGATTTTAAGCTGCTGCGGCCTGGATTAAAGTAATATTGCCTCAGGAGGCCCTGAAAGTTATAATGAGGTATCTATTTTTTCTTAAAATCCGGAGTTTTTGGATAAAGTACAACACTCCGGTTTTAGGATACTTTTCCGGGCAGGCAGATGCGCACAATATACGCTGTTGTTTATACCTTAGGCTTCATTTTGGCCTCTCCCTACTGGCTTGTCAGGGGGCTTTTCAACCCTCAGTACCTAAAGACCCTCCATAAAAGATTTATCGGTCCGGGCCGGATTCTGCCCAGACTTGACTCAAGGCCCCGGGTCTGGGTCTGGGCCATGAGTCTGGGGGAGGTGCTGTCAGCCAGGGAACTGGTCAATGAACTGGAAAAGGACGGTTCGGAGGTCATTATTACGGCCACCACTTCAGCCGGTTTAGCCATGGCCAGGGCCAGCTGGCCGACCCGTCTGATTTTGCCTTCCCCGCTGGATTTCCCCCTTTCCTGCCGCCGCTTTCTGGATTTGACCCTGCCGGACCGGCTCATTCTGGTGGAAACTGACCTCTGGCCTGGCATTCTCCTGGAAATGAAAAAACGCTCCCTGCCGGCCAGCCTCGTCTCCGCCCGCCTGTCTCCCCGCTCCTTTAGTAATTACCGCCGCATCCGGTTTTTCTGGGGCCGGGTCCTGAGGCTTTTTGACCGGATTATCACCCAGACTCCCGAAGACAGCCAGAAATTTCTGGAATTGGGGGCCAGACCGTCGTCCCTTTCGGTCGGCGGCAATTTAAAGTTCGATCAAAGCCCGCCGGCCCGGGCGGCCGTCAAGGCCGATCTTCTGGAGCAGACCGGCTGGCCGGAAGGCCGTTATTTAGTGGCCGGCAGCTTCCATGCCGGGGAAGACGCAATGATCCTGTCAGTCTTCAAAAATCTGCTTCAGGAATTTCCGGACCTGAAACTGGTTCTGGCCCCCAGAGACCGCCATAAGTTCTCCATGACCTATAAACAGGCTCAGGAGATTTTCCCGGATCAGACCGCCCGCCGCTCCCAGCCCCGGCCTGCCGACAGGCTCTGCCAGGTTTTTATTTTAGACACCTTGGGGGAGCTGGAAAATTTTTATGCTTTGGCCGAACTGGCTTTAATCGGCAAAAGCTGGCCCGGACACCACGAAGGCGGGGGCCACAATCCCCTGGAAGCCTCGGTCAGGGCCAAACCGGTTCTGTCCGGCCCCAGAGTCCATAATTTTAAATGGATTTATAAAGCCCTTGAAGCGGCCGGCGGAGCGGTGATCGTGGAAAAGAAAGAGCTGTACGGCCGGATAAGCGAGCTTTTAAAATACCCCGAGTCTCTGGACCGGATGGGCTACAGAGGCCAGGAGTTCGTCCGTCAGCACCGGGGCGCGGTCCGTCAGACCCTGGATCTGGTTATGTCGGATCAGGGCCGGTGAGAGACCGCCTTTTTTCCGCCCGGGGACCGGCGGGATTTTTAAGACCTGTCGGGGCGGCCTGGGGAGCGGTGACGGCTTTCCGGGCCGGGCTTTACGCCGGCGGATTTTTCAAAACAGTTAAAGTGGAAAGGCCGGTTGTTTCGGTCGGCAATCTTTCGGTCGGAGGCAGCCGTAAAACGCCCATGTGCGCCTGGCTGGCCAATGCCTTAAACGATTTGGGGCTGAAGACAGCCATCCTGAGCCGCGGCTACGGCCGGAAGAAAAATTTCTTTTTAAAGGAGCCCGTTTTAGTTTCAGCCGGCTCCGGACCTTTGGTTCAGCCTGAGGTCTCCGGCGACGAGCCGTATCTTCTGGCCGGTCTGACCGGGAGTATGGTTCTGGTCTGTTCCCGTAGGGTCCGGGCCGCTTTGGAGGCCCAAAGACTGGGAGCGGACATCTTAATTTTAGATGACGGCTTTCAGCATCTGGCCCTCCACCGGGACGTCAATATTTTAATGCTGGCCGGCCGGTTTCCTCTGGGCAACGGACGGGTCCTGCCGGCCGGACCTTTGCGGGAGAATCTTTCGGCCGGCTGCAGGGCCCATCTGCTGGTGGCCGACCGGAATTCCGGCTCCGTCAATCCCTGGTCACTGCCGGTGTTCAAAGCAAGTCTGAAGCTCAGGGGATTAAAATTTCTGCATTCTGAATCCCGGCTGCCCGTTGAGGCCGTTAAATCCCGGCGTATGGCCGCTTTTTCCGGTTTGGCCCGGCCGGGCGACTTTAAAAATACTCTCCTCTCCTGGGGCCTGAATCCGGTCGTCTTTCAGTCCTGGCCCGATCATACCGCCTATGACCGGACGATCCTGAAAGGTCTGACCGAGCTGTACTTAAACTCCCGGGCCGACTACTTGCTGACGACAGCCAAAGATGCGGTTAAACTGAGCGGCTTATCCTGGCCGACTCTGGTTTTGGAGACCGAACTGGAGCCGGAGGAGCCGGATAAGCTGCTGGGGGCGGTCCTGGGCCGCTTAAAAGACCAGGGGTATAAGTTTTGAGCCTGAAACTGATCAGAGGACTCAACTGGCTGGGCGACGCGGTTATGAGTCTGCCGGCTCTGGCCGCTCTGGCCGGAAGCGAGCCGGAAAGCCGGCTGGCCGTCTTATGCGGCCCCGCCGCTTACGGCATCTATCAGGCCTGTCAGGGCGTCAGTCAGGTTCTGGTGGATCGCCGGCAGTTTTTTGAATGTTTCGGCCTTCTGAAAGAACTGAGAAAATTAAATCCCGGCCAGACTATTCTTTTTCAGAACGCTTTCCGGGCGGCCGCCCTGGCCCGGCTGGCCGGGCTTAAAAATATCCGGGGTTATGCCCGGGACGGCCGCAGCTTTCTTCTGACCCAGGCTGTGCCCGTAGCCCGGCACATCCGTCTGGGCCATGAAGTCTTTTATTATCTGGGCTTAATCAGGGAATTAGGTTTCCGGGCCGCCTACGCTCCGCCAAAACTTACGGCCGCTCCGCAGGCTTTAAAGGCCGGGCGCTTTAAGCTCCCCCGGACCTTTCGTCTGGCTCTGGCCCCGGGGGCGGCTTACGGTCCGGCTAAACGCTATCCGGCAGCCGATTTCGCTCAGGCGGCCCGGGCGGTTTTAGACCAAAAGCCCGGCTCGGCGGTTATTTTAGGCGGTCCCGGGGAGATTGAGGCGGCCGGGGAAGTAGCGGCCGGCCTTAATCTGCCATTGGAAAATATCCTGAATCTGGCCGGTCAGACCTCTCTGGCCGAGGCGATGGCGGTCCTGGCCCAGTGCCAGGTCCTTTTGACCAATGACTCGGGCTTAATGCACGTGGCCGGGGCGCTGAATGTCCCGGTCGTGGCGGTCTTCGGACCGACCAATCCTCTGGCTACCGGACCTTTGGCCAAAAGACAGCTGGTCTTAAGAGATCCGGTCCCCTGCGCTCCCTGTAAAAACCGGGTTTGCCCCAAAGACAGACAAATATGTTTTCTGGGTCTGCCCCCTTCAGAAGTGGCTCAGAAAACCCTGGAGTTTTTAACGGCCAGGGCAGAGCCGGCTGAAAGATATCTCTTCTGGTCCGGACAGCCGCCCGAATCAAAGGATATTCAGGCCGTAGAGTTTAAAGGCAGTCCTGAGGCGGCTTTAAGCTCCCTGAACCGTCCGGAGGGGCGGCCGGATCTGACCGGCTCTTTTTTTATGGGCGACCGGGACGATCTTTTGTCCTGGGGCCGGAAATCCGGCGGGCGGACGGTTTTAGTCCTGACCGAGGCCGGCCGGAAGCTGCTGCCCGGGGCTTTAAATGATCTAAGGCCCGATTTGGTTGTGCCGGAAGCGGGCTGGGGCCTGGAATGGATATTAAGCCAGGGGGATTTTTAATTTATTTTAAGCGGGCGCGGGTCTTTCCGGCCGGGCTTGTTTGAACGCGGACATTTCAGTACTGGTTATGAACAGAACCGTTTTAATCTATACAGGGACCTTTCTTTGCTTCGGCCTGGGGCTTCTGGGCTTTGTCTTTTATTGTTTAAACCGGGCTGACGGACCTTACTGCCTGCAGAAAGCTCTGGAGTGCAGTCAGCGGAATAATGAGCTGAAAGCTTTGGAGTATTACCGGAAAGCGGCTTTGAAAAGACAGCCTGAGGCCTTATGGCATCTGGGCCGGAGAGCTTTGAATTCTTCTGACAGGCAGGATGCGCGGGATGCGGCCTACTGGTTTCAAAGGGCGGCCGTTTTAGGCCACCCGGACTCAAGATATGAACTGGGGAGAATTTTCGAATCCGGGCCGGAGGCCCCCGGCAGCCCCCTTTTAGCCTTCCACTGGTACAGTCTGGCCGCTTTGTCCGGACACCCTCAGGGCCAGTACCGGCTGGCTCAGCTTCTGGCCTGCCGGAGCAGGCCGGATTTTAAGAAAGCTGCTTTCTGGCTGGAGAAAGCCGCCCGGCAGAATGTTTCCGGGGCCGTGCTGCTGTTGGGCAAATTTTATCTGGACGGTCTGGGACTGGATCAGGATTTGGATCTGGCCCGCCGCAGTTTTGAGCTGGCCGGGGCCGGAGGCGAAAGAGAGGCGCTTTACCTTTTGGGCTCCCTTTATACGGAAGGCCGGGGCGTGGAAAAAGATACGGCCGCCGGCGCGGCTTACTGGGCTAAGGCGGCCGGCTTGGAAAGTCCCGAAGCCCAGTACAGTCTGGCTTTATTGTATGAAAAAGGGCAGGGCGTTGAAGAAGATCCCCGTTTGGCTCATTTCTGGATGGACAGGGCGGCCAACGCCGGTTACCCCCCGGCTCAAAGGGGGCTCGGCATTTACTGCGAATCCGGCTATTTTATCAGGGCGGATTTTGAAAAGGCGGCCTACTGGTTCCGGCAGGCGGCCGACAAAGGCGATGCGCCGGCTCAGAATAATTTAGGCGTCTACTACTCCACCGGCCGGGCAGTGGAGCAGGATGACCGGCAAGCCGCCGAATGGTTTTTTAAAGCCGCCGCGGCCGGCAATGTTGAGGCCCGGTTTAATCTTGGTTTAGCCTACGCCAACGGTCAGGGTCTGCCTCAGAATTATATTCTGGCGGCCGAATGGTTCAGGAAAGCCGCCGAAGAAGGCTTTCCCCAGGCCCAGTTCTTTTTGGGAGCTTACTATGAGGCCGGCGGGCTGGGGGATGTCCCTCTTGATTACTCCCAGGCCGCTGCCTGGTACCTGAAAGCCGCCCGCCAAGGGCTGCCGGAGGCCCGGGAGAGACTGGAAAATCTCCGGGAAAAGCTGTCTCTGAGCTTAAGACTCACCGAAGAGCCCGATATTGAAGGCACTGTTCTGCCAACTCCGTCCCTTGAACCGCAGCCGCCTGAAGAGAACCCGTCGGCTGCCTCCCCAAAGTCATCTCCGGCCGCACCGGCCCGGGCGGCAGCCTCTCAGGCCGTGAAACCTCCGGCGCCCCCGGCTGAAGAAACAATCCGGGCCGGTGCGGAGCCGCTGCCGGCCGGGAGGTCTGAGGCCGAACCATTAGGCCGGACTTCGGCCGGACAACCGAACACCGAAGAGCCCGCCTCCGGAGAGACAGCTCTGTCTGTCCGTCCGCCGGTTTCTCCGGCTGAAGGGGAAATCCTGACGGCGCTGCCTTTGGCCGAGCCGGCTGAAAATGATCCTCCTGGTCCGCCCCGGGCCGGTCAGCCGGCCCCGGAAGAGCCGCCCGGCCGTCAGACGGCTTTGGAGACCGGAGGAACCGCAAATGCACCTGCGGTCCGGCCTCCGGCTGCCCCGGCTGAAGAATCCCGGAAGGCCTCAATTCCGGCTGAACTGACAGGGGAAGAGCCCGAAGTCCGGTCCGCACCTTCGGCCGCCCCGGCCCGGAGCGCTTCTTCTGTTCCGGAACTTGCGCCGGTTCCCCCGAGCCTCCCGGAACCGGCTCCCCGGATGAGTCCAAAAGACCGGGAGGCTTCCCCTGCCGGAACTTCCTCCGAAAGTGACATTCTGGAACTGCCTATTTTGAAATAGCCTTTCTGACAGCCTCATATACCTCCTGGGGGCTGATTTCTTTCAGGCAGATAAATTCTCCGGGGCAGGTCTTTTTGAAGCACGGCGCACAGGGAGCCGGGGACATGAGGTTGGTGACTTTGGGGCCGTAGGTGCCGGTTCTTTGGCTGCTGTTGGGTCCGAACAAAGTTACGGTCGGTACGCCGACGGCCGTGGCCAGATGGAGAGGGCCGGAGTCGGAGCCTACCGCCGCTTCAGCCAGACCGGCCAGGGCCATCAGGTCCCTTAAATCCGTCTGACCGACTAAATCACAGTACCGGACGGACGGGCTCAGGCTTTTGATTGTCTCGGCCAAATCTCTTTCCCCTGGCCCTCCGCCTAAGATGATTTCCCAGCCGTCTTCGGTCAGCTTTTGGGCTAACCTGGCATAGTGACCGGCAGGCCAGAGTTTGGTGGGCCAGCTGGCGCCGGGAAAAAACACAATCAGCCGGCCCCTTCGGCAGCCCAGGTCTTTCAGTTTTTTTTCCAGGCGCCCTGTTTGGGGAGTATAGTCGGGCAGGGGGTATACAATTTCACCGGGCACGGGGCCCAAAAAACGGATAACGTCCAGATACCGCTCAATTACGTGAGACAGCGCATGTTCCCCCTTAATGCCTCTGGAGATCAAAAAGCTGCCTTCCCTCATCTCCCAGTAGCCCAGTTTGACTTTCCCGCCGCTTAACAAGGCCACTAAGGCGCTTTTGGCCAGACCCTGGAGATCGATGACCAGATCATACTTATTGACCGCCAGTTCAGAGCGGAATTTTTTTAAAGTTCGCCAAATTTTACAGGGGGACAGAGTTTTCAGGTCTTTTTTGGGAAAACAATAGATCCTGTCAATATAGGGCGGCCCGGGTAAAAGCGGGGCCTGGGCTTCTTCCACAACCCAGTGGATAATCCCCCGGGGATAGAGGGTCCTTAAGGCGTAAAGGGACGGCAGGGCGTGTATGACATCGCCCAGAGAACTCATTTTGATGATCAGGATTTTGGGATTTTCCGCCAGGGTTACGGAGCGGATTGAGGTCTGGGGAGCAGATGTCATAAATAATTATAATAAACAGCAGTGATTTAAGTAAAATAGATTTACAGGTATAATTGCAGTATCCTTATAGTCAGAGGTTTGACTAATCCGGGCGGAATGCAGTAAGGCTCTGGCTGTCGCCTTGAGGCATGGTCAGATGCTTATTTAAGATTTCCCTTCGCTGCAGTCTGCAGGTCCTGAGTCAGGGGAGTGAATCAGGCGGTTTATATAAACAGCCGCGGGCGACGGTCTGCATTTTTAAGCTCCTGGCGAATTTTCGCGGCCCGCCAGGCGAGGCGGCGGAAGAAAAATCAATAAGGCAGTGGGCGGATGAGTCAGCCGAAGGGTCAGACCGGCTTGTCAGACCGATTTCCCTGACTTCATTGCTGCTTGCGCCCCAGACACCAGCTGATTTTAGATTATATGTATAAATTGTACGATTCAATATATCCAATAATAGTTCCATCGTAAACAGATAATTTTGACTTATCTTTAGGAAAAGGTATAAACGCTTGACTTGTTGGGTTACCTTTTTAAGAAAAAATGGGTAATTTGCCTTAAAAGCAGTAAATTCGGTTCCATATAAATATCTATCGAATATTGTTTGACAAAAAATCAAAAAAAACTTTAAAATTATCATTAAAATTCAAATCAAACTCCTGCACTAAGTCATCTTCACCTTTTTTCCCGAATGAATGAAAACTGGCGGTCATATTTTTTAGGTCAATATCATTAGGTCAATATCAAATGGCGGGCAACCCTCCGCCTCACCCCATTCAATAAGTAAATTGCCTTCCGGCGTTGGAACGATTTCCGGCAAAGGCACCCAGTCAGGACAGAACTCTATAAGGGCTCTAGCTACAATTTCCAGGCCCCGGCGAACCGGGGGCAGTCCTTCTCCGTCGTACCAGCCTTCCTGAAGTTGGGCCAAATCATCAAAAGTCACCGTGAGTTCATAGTTTTTGATGCCTTCGGCTGAATCAACCGAAAGTACTTTTTTAAGTTATCCGATGAATCGCAGGAACCTGTTCCGGAGACATAAACCATATCTCTGGCTCGGCCGCCGAACCGGCCGGCTTTGTTACGAAAATTCTCCGGGCAAGGAATAGTAACTTGACAGCCGTCTGCCATAAGCAGATTAAAAGTAGATTTTGTCCAATCAGCCCTGACGACGGAGCCCAGCAATTCCACACTGATTTCATAGTCTGAACTGACAGCTGATGCCAATTTCCGGCGTTTTTGCTGCGTTAACACAGCCGGTTCCGGGTTTTCAGAGCGGGCCGGCTCCAAAGACTCTTTTTCCTTAAGGGAACGCCCGAATTTGTTGAAATGAGGCAGAAGATCTTCAGGAAAATCTTCAGGCAGCTTATCAGCAGGCGAGGCGGCGCATTCGGCAGTCAAATCGCGGGAATTGATGAAATAAGCAGTAAAATCACGGGGAAAAAGCGATGGCTGAACGGAAGAACTTTCGCCAGCGACCAAGCCCATAACCGGACAGGCGCTTCCGGGGTCAATTCTTTCAATGACCAGTCTGGAGCCGGAAAAGCCTTTCGGTAAACGCCGCCTGCCTGGATTATCCCGAAGGTACAATCGCTTGGCCAGCTCAATCAGTAAAGTTTCATAGGCGGCCAGCTCATACGTCGTCTCCGCAGGCAGAAAATTACTTTCAAAACGCGGACCAGGAAATCTTGGTGTGAAAAAACTAAGGTTCATCATTTTTACGCAAAGACCTTCCCCCGGCGGAAGCAGGCGGAAAAACGCTTTTTCTGCGGTGCTGGGGCAGCAGATAATGTCCGGTTTCGCCTGCCATCAAATAATTAATTATACCACAGCAGGCCGGTTCCTGAAACATTTTCAAAGCAGTTCAGAGCAGTTCTAGTTTTGGCCGATGAACCGCTGCAGAGGGCCCGTTTACAGCTAAGACCGGCGCTTAAAATTTTTCTGAAATCTTTTCAATACAACCTCAGACCTCTTACTCCCGTCATATAAATAGCCAGGTTTTGAATTATACCTGCCGGCCACATCAACAGCAGTCAAATGTCTGTCTTTGAGAACAGTAAATGATTAAAAATTTTATTTATTTTAAAAATATAAATTAATTTATAATATATATAAGTATAAATTGTATAATAAACATCATCAAGCATTTTTTTCAGTCTGATTATCGGCAGGAATTTTATTGCAGCCAAATAATGATTGGAAATTAGAAATCCTAATTTTATTATCTATTGTTCTTTATTATCAATTATTCATTGAAATTTAAATTATAAAATATATTACAAAGTAAATAATGTAAAAATAGATAAAATAAAATTAATAATTTAGTATTATATATTTTTTTTATGTTATTTTATTAGTAATAGTCATTGATAATTATTTTATAATATCAATAATTTATTGAATTATTAGTATATAGAAAATTTGAATTACAGGTATTTTATTCGAGATAACATGGATAAAATAGTTTAAATTAATATATTTATTTAATTTAGTAATTAAAATTTTTAAATATATATAAATATAGTAAATATTATGTATATAGATAATTTAAACATAATTCAGATATAATTCTTTTAAAAAAATAGTGGATTTTAGGACGGGAAAAAAGTTTTGGAAGTTTCTTCAGAAAGCTCAGGCTCAAGTGGAAGCCGGCCGGAAAAGCCGCACAGACACCTAAAAGCCAAAGTTGAAATGCTGGAACTCTATGAACAGTTTCTTATCTGGGTTGGATGACCTCTTCCAAAAAAATTACGTCCTTCTCCCCGTCATCAATAGTATGGCTGAAAAGATAAAAATCAATATGAATTAGGTATTTATTATTATATAATAATTATATTATTTCAACAGTAAGCATGTTTCATGACCCGGAGGTGAAGCCAGAGATCTCATAAAAGTTTCTTGACACGTATCTAAAAAATGCTATACTGAGATTGAAACTGATTTTCAATTTCAATTATTTGACAATTTCCTTAAGTCCCAGGCTGCTTTTTGTAAGGTTAAGCCCACAAATTATCGCCGCACGAATTAATGCTTTTATTGTTTATTAGTGTCTTTTTCTATATATTTACTGGTATTTCATATGTATTAGGTTGATAAAATGAAACATTTATCTTTAATTATTATTTTTGTCGCTTTTTTAATGGGAACCAGCCCGCTTTTGGCGGACGATCCGACTCATCTGAAACCTTACGGCTGGTGGGCTCCGGCTACAGCGGCCAGGACGGGCAGCCACGGGATGGCCGCTGAAAGCGCCTTCCCCAAGCCCTCAGAGGAGGCTGCCTCCGCCAATGGGCGCCCAGGGCACCAGGGTTCTGCGGCCGCCGGGCACTCCGTGTCCGACGGCCGGCTCAGCGAGGGAGCCCAAGCGGGAATGACCAGGCCAGTGTCTGCCCCTCACGGCTCCGCTGAGTCCGCCGCAGCCTCGGAATCCAAAAAGGACGACAAGAATCCAGCCAGTGCGGCGGTTACTGTCAGTCATTCGCGTGCCATGAACCGAAGCCCCGTCCATAAAATTTATCTTCACGTTCAGGGGGCAGCCCAACCGACTGAGGCCCCGGAAGTCTATTATGTGGTCACGGCCAGAACTTTGGCTCGGCATGGAGGAGTTCCTTTGGGAAAGACCACCCACAAAGCAGAGGTGACCATGGACAAAGGGGTTTGGCGGGCGGATATTAAGGCGACAACTTTTTCCACCACAGAGGTTTTTTCCCGGTACAGTCTAGACGGAACAACTGTCTTCAGCCAATACAACTTTCTTCACTTCTTGACTGATAATGATACCAAAGGTCTCGCTCCGGTCCCGGAATCCCCCATGCCAACCGATTGGCCAAAATTGGTCTTTCCCGAAGGCAGCTACAACGGCATGCCCTTCCGGGGGTTACAAACTGGTCAGACAGTAGATTTTTCCGTGGCCAATTTAGGCCAACAAGCAGCTCCAGCTGGGGGGTACCTGGTTGATTCCAAACCAGGCGGCATTGAGCCCGCGCCCATAACTTTTAACCCAAATAATAAAAAATATACTTTAAGCCCGGTCGATGACCCTTCCTTGGTGGTGGTTAGCGGCCCCATGGGCGGCTCAAGTGCAGCCAAACTGTCCGTGGCCGTGTTACCGGTTAATGGTTCAAACGAGGTTATGACCTTTAGTCTCAATGTCTCCCTGTCCCGGTGGAGTTACCGCAAACTGCCGTGGGGATTGGGTTTGGTGGCGGTCTCAGGAATGACAGCAACTGTCGCCGTTAGTAAAAGAAGAAAAAAATTTAAGTTCAACAAATTTAACCAGCAGGAAGAGGCTGAAAAATAGAATCAATTTCTTAAATAATTTTAGTTACTTTAAACATCCAGTTTAAACCGGTTTTTATTCCAGCCTTTAGAGGAAGTCCAGAGGCTGATCTGTCAGTACATGGATGTTCTAATTTAATTATCCAAAAAACGCTGAATTAATAGCCATAAAATGATATATAGAATTAGTTAACAATTCTAATTAAATAAAATTACATATATTTATATCTTAAATAATACTAATTTTTTTACTCTTAATCCTTTTTTATGCCTTCAGGTAAGGAAGGAAGCGTTAGTGGACTTTCTTTTATGACCCTCGCGAAATTAAGGTATATTACCCAGCACATCGGTTTTTTAGTTTTCACGTATGGGGGATTTTTACAGATCAATCTAGGGCAGTCTATCCCATGCCTTTCCTGCCCTTTTGTATACAGCTGCACTGGATTTTGCTACCTCATGATGCTCCAAAGGGCCTTGGGTGTATTGTTTCTGCCCTTGAACAGGGCATTTTCGGGAGCTGACCCATGGTCGAATATTGCAGATAATTTTCTTAGCCTTCTGTTTGGACTGGGCATTTTTTCCGTTCTGGTCATAGTTCTGGGGAAAAGCTGGTGCGGCTGGCTCTGTCCTTTCGGATTGGTTCAAGACTGGATCACCAGATTGCGGCGAAAGCTGGGGATCCGGGAATCAGAAATTTTAGTCCGCCAAAAAGAAAAACTTTCGGTCATCAAATATATCCTTCTGGGTTACTTATTCATCATGCCAGTCTTGGCGGGGTCAGGGGTGTTGCCGGTAGATTTTATCTTAGCTTTCTGTAACATCTGCCCGGCCAAGGCTCTTATGCCGTTATTCGCCGGGGATGTCCAGTACATAGCCATGGATTTCAGCACCAGAGTGGCTTTGGGCTTTTCCTTGGCCTTACTGATTGTTACGGCAGCGATGCTTATTGGGATGTTCTTTAAAGACAGATTTTTCTGTCTCTTTTGCCCGATGCTGGCCTTAATGAACTTCTATAAAAGGCTTTATCTGCTAAAGCTGGCCAAAGAGCCCATGGCCTGCCATGGCTGCGGCAATTGCCGCCGAACCTGTTCTCTGGACAATGAAACCGTTTATCGGGAGCGGGTAAAAAGCAATGTTTACGATGCTGACTGCATGGGATGTTTCAAATGTGTCGAAGGGTGCGCCGCCGACAAGTCCCTTTTGGTCAAACTCGGGCCCTTTAAGGTCTTTTCTTCCTCACGGCGCTACGCGGCTCGAATTTGAGACAGGCTATGAGTAACAATCAGGACGATCGGGAAGGACGACTTAAAAAGAAAATCCTGGACCGTTTCGATGACGAAACATCTCAGGAGATAAAAATCCTGAAGTCCAGGCCGGACTTCCGCCCGGAACTGGAATATTTCGTGGATCTGCTGGCAGGCGGCCGGGATCCGGCGACAATTTCCGCGCGAACCGGGAGGCCGGTGGTGGCCTTGATGTGCTTACAGGCACCCTTGGAGCTTTTCCATGTCTACGGCCTCCAGCCGTTTAAAATTTTTGGCGGCACCATGGTGGCTCAAAGACTGTCAGCACCTCAACTGCCTGCCATCATGTGCCCCATGCTCCGTTCGGCTCTTGGCGAACTCCATCTGGATTTGGCAGGAAGCAAAGGTCAGAAATTTCTGGCCTGGGTGACTCCGACCACTTGCGACTGGGTGGTCAAAATTCAGGACATGATGGAAGTCTGCGGCATTACGGAAAAACCGCCTTTTCATCGGTTAGAGTTGCCGCATTTAAAAGACCGGACGGAGAGTCAGGATCGATGGCTGGAAGAAGTTTATTTACTGCGGGGCTTTTTAAGCCAGATCACTGGCAAAAAGAAGATTAGGCGTCAAGATCTGGCCAGATCCATGAATATCTATCAGAAGTCCTGGCATGTTTTCTCAAATCTTATTGATCTCAAGAGAACCGGCCGTGTCCCGGAAATCTGGTTCATGGTCATTTCCAATTCGTTTTTTTTCGATGACGCGGAGAAATGGACCGAGTCTGTCAAAAAAGCTCTCCCAGTCTTTAATAAACGGGAAAAAGCTCTGCCCGATATTTTCCTGGCCGGCTCTCCTATTTTTTTTCCAAACCTTAAGATGCTCCATCTTTTGGAAGAGGCCGGCTTAAACGTGGTGATGGATGATCTTTGCTCTTCTGAGAGGATCTTTCCCGGGGCCGTGTACTTTGACGATTTCTCAGAGCACGGGCTGTTAAAGGCACTGGCCCAGCGCTATCACCAGGGCTGCTTGTGCCCAACCTTCTCCGACAACGATCGACGTATAAACAACATTATAGCCCCAGCCCACAAAGATTTATACAAGGGCGTGGTCTTTCACGTTTTAAAGGGCTGCCATCCATTTGATCTGGAAAGCCTTACCCTGGAATGCCGGCTTAAAGACATGGGCCTCAAATTCATCAAACTGGAAACCGATTACACCTCCGAAGACAGCCAGACTCTTCTGACCCGTCTGGAAGCCTACCGGAACACCCTGGCCAATTAAGGGGCCATTTTACGACAAACCAAATTGCTGACACATACGGAGAACGGATATGGGCTACAAGATAGGACTGGATCTGGGAAGCACGGCCATCAAGATGGTGCTAGTCAAAAACAACGAGATCACCTGGAGCCGAAAAGTTCCCACCGCCCCTGGCCAGGAGGCTTTGGCCATGGAACTGGTCAAGGGCGCGGTTAATGAGTGCGGGCTTTCGGAAGTTGACATTGACCATATCGCCGCCACTGGTTATGGCAAAAAACTCATGTCCTCGGCCGGACACACCGTTGATGAGATCTCGGCCAACGCCCAGGGCCTCCACTGGTTAAGCGAGGGCCGCTGCCGGACTATCATCAATATTGGCGGACAGGATCTCAAGGTCATAAACCTCAATGAAAAAGGCCTCATCGCGGACTTTAAAATGAACGACAAGTGCGCCGCTGGCACCGGCCGCTTTTTTGAGCAGGCCGCCCGGATCCTGGACACGCCTTTGGAAAAGTTCGGGGAAATGAGCAAGCTCGCCGATGAGCCGCTGGAGCTTAACAGCACTTGCGTAGTTTTCGCCGAAAGCGAGATCGTTTCTTTGCTGGCCAAGGGCGTCCCTAAGGAGAGGATCATCAAAGGCCTTCATCATTCCGTAGCCAGACGGATCACTCATCTTTTGGGGAGCCGAAACACTCCCAAAGGTGGAGATATCTATCTGGATGGCGGTCCGTCCCAGAATCCTGGCTTGCTGGAAGCTCTGGAAGATGAGCTGCTGATGGAAGTCAAAGTTTTGCCAAATCCGCAGTTTACGGTGGCTTTTGGAGCGACATTAAGCGCAAATTAACTGATTGAGAGGTCAAAAGCATGTACTTCGACCTGGAAAAACATCATTTATATAACTACAGGGCAGTAGCGGGCAGCTTTTTTCTCCACCTGGGAGCGGTTTCCATAATTGTTCTGCTGGGAGTGGCGAATGCTGAACACCAATTTAAACCATTGGCAGTCATGGATCTAGCCTACTATGACCCTCTGGGCGGCAATCCTGGCGGATTGGGACAGGGCACTCCGGAAGAGGGCCCTGTTGATCAACCGGCGTCCGAATCAGAATCACGGCCATTGCCTCCAGAATTATTTGAGCCTGAGCCAGTATCAGTATCAGTGCCTGATGACATTTTTCCCTCTTTTCTCGAAAGTACCAGCGAGGAGGCCATACCAGTAACTCCGCCGCCCCCGCCGGAATTGGTGGAAAAACCAAAACCCAAACCGAAACCCAAGGTTCAGCAGCCCCAAAAAACTGTCAATGAGCCCAGAACGGAAACTGTTGGACAAACGGGACCAACAGCTGTTGGCGGGGGGCCTGGCGGAGGAGCTGGCGGAGGGCCTGGTGACGGCCAGGGCGGTTATGGAGGAGGGACTGGGCGAGGCAGCCCAAAAGTTCTGGACGCATATGTTTCCAAAGTCCGCCTAAGGCTGGACCGCAAAAAAAAATATCCATCTGAGGCTGCAGCCAGAAATCTTAAAGGCATAGTGGAAATCAATTTTACAATCTCACAGGACGGCCAAGTCACTAGACCAAGAATCGTTCAAGGATCTGGGCACAGCTCACTGGACGATGAGGTGATGGCCTTGGTCAGAAGAGTTTCTCCACTGCCCCCAATACCAGCGGAGATAAACCGAACTAGTCTGAATTTGACTGTGCCGGTCCAATTTTCCAGAAGATAAATGTAAATAATGTTGACTTGGTATCAGACGCAGCCGGAATAATTTTTTCAAAGTTACAACGCGTAAGTATACTTTCTTTTTCAAGCTAAACCCCATTGCAGTCAGCATAGGATTTGTGAGATCGCCAAGTTTGCTGCGTAGAAAATTAACATCTATTAATAGGCTTACCAGAACTTCGGCGGCGGCATCCTGCTCTTAGGCGGTCTTTTTCTTTCCCGTCCAATCCTTCGTTGTTATTCATAGCAATAGGGTGAACAATTTCGGTTCCGTCTGCAGCTTTATTACGATAGCCCAGGTCGACAATTGCTGCCTTAGGTCTGTAGCCGTCATAAAGTTCTTCCAACTGAGAAAGAGCCGGGGCCGGCGTATCGCCGTCGTAAAGATTTTTCTCAAAACCAGGAGCGCCAAGGATTACGACCTTTATTTTCCCTATAAAGGGTACCAGTCTTACTCTTAGAATGCAGCGGATTTGAGGTTCAAAATACTGTATAATTTTATTTTTGTCGTTTTTCTGCTGAACGACAGCCTTATTGGCATTCTCAAAAAATTCCATTATGTCGGGATGTTCAAGCACTTCAGGACTAGTTTTCTGTATCTTGTTTGTAAGGCTTTTAAGAACTTTATTGACAAACTTCTTAGCTTTTTGAGAGCAGCTTTTTTTAATTTTTTTGCCTTTCTGCCCTTGCTGAAATTTCTCTCTTTTTTTAAATACCTTAAGTCTTTTGCATAAGTACGGCGCAATTTAATTTTATAAAATGCAGCGATACGCAGGCACAAATTCCAAACACCGAACCGCAGTCTGAAGTCCGCTGGGAAATTCGTATATTTTTCCTGAACTCTGGTGTCAGCAGTTACTTCGGCTTCCAGAGCATCCTTTGGCCGTATTTCCGCCTTGCGTCACAGTTTCAGTTAGTGCCGGCTTCAGAGAATTTCTGCCATTTCTGGATTCGCAATATCTATGTATGCTCTCCCCGTTATCAGACCGAACCGGATTCGTCATCCTGCGGTCTGCCTATTCATCTCCTGTTGCTCTCCACTCCACCTCACGGTGACGCAGTTACTATTATTACCACGGCACGAAACTCTGAGAGGATTAGTTCAAAATCTGTAATAGAAACGGTATTACAGCATTCTCAGAATTAAATGCCGAGGTAATAGTTACAGGGTCCACTGACTTGACCCTTAGGCGGACTCCCGCCGCCGCCTTGACAAGGCGCCTTTATTGGCGCACATATTAATACTCAAATCCAACTCCCACAACGACATGGAACCCTGGATCAGGCATAGGCGTGGCCGTAATAGGACTATAGTATTGATTGAAAATATTTCTTAAGCTGATTGAAGTATTGTATTTTATATCAGCGGCTGATCCCTCAAAACCAAAGGTCAGATTAGCCGTTTGATAAGGTCTTCTCCAGTTCGACGCGGTTCCATCTGAATTCTCTGTATGGCCTCCACCTGACATCACCGCGTTTAGATCCGCGAACATTAAAGTTGATTCAGCCACTTTGCCTTCCCATTTTAAACCGACTTTTCCCCAGTGGCTCGGTTGAGCGTTATGGTTAGTCTTAAAACCAGTGCGGTCATCAATCGTTCGATAATTTAATAGCGTTAGTGACCCATATGGAGTCAGGCCAATATCGTGGAATTTATAATCAATAGCTAATTCAAGGCCGCTATTTTTTACCTTACTGTAATTTATGTATTGATAATTTCCAGTATTTCCAACTTGCTGCATTGACAACCCATCAGTTAAATCATTATAAAACAAGGCTAAGTCGATTTTAAGCGAACCGTCGTCATACCTGGCCCCAATCTCATAATTTTCTGATTGTTCTGGTTTCAAAGAAGGATTAGCCAGCAATACCCCTGAACCCATAAATTTCGCGGTCAAATTGGGATTTCTATAACCTTGAGAATATAAAGCCCTCAAATAAAGATTTTCAATTCCATTCCAAACCACCCCAAAATTTCCAACCAGCTTTGTTTCCTTGCTACTATCCAGCATCCGCGGGTTGGCGCTGAATTCAGTTAGTTCCAGCTCAAACCAGTTCTCTCTTAAGCCCATTGTAAAAGTAAAATCGCCAATTTTTAACTCATCTTGCGCGAAAATCGCGGCCGTTTTTTGGAATCCACCCTGCCTGGCTCCTGGAGTTCTAAGTCCAGCCCTATTAAAACTATAGGCCTGAGATTTCATTTCCGCCTTATCGTAATCAATGCCGACAATTAAATTATTTGGTCCAAAAGTCCATTCACTTTGAATGGTTCCTCCTACTGACTCGTGTTCGGCGTGGGTTCGCGATACTTTACTGCCAGGGTTATGTGTTGTGCTATTGATCGTGGCGTCATTGCCGTTTACGCGTTCGGTTTTTTGAAAAAAACCGGTCACCGTTATCTTTTTAAGAAAACTGCTCAAATCTCTTAAGCTCAGCTGCCCAGTATAGCTGCTCCTATCTTGCTTGGGCGTAACTCCCACGGTCGATGTAGTAACTTCCCAAGGTTTGGCAGGGTACATCATGCCATCAACTGTTTTGACCAGTATTGTTTCATGAGTGGCATTATTATTGTCAAACATAAAACTTACGGCTCCGCCACCCCAGTCGTAGGCCACATTTCCGTTATAATTGCGGTTAGTAAAAGCTGAATGCCAAACTCGGTCATGAGGAATCCTGCGGTCTTTGGCGTCTACGCCAGTGCCCGCCAATCGATAGGAAAATCCCTTATATCGCCCAAAAATAGCCGCTTTCGGCTCAAAACCTTCCGTGGAACCATCAAAAATAGCACCAAGAAAAGCTCCGACCGGCTTGTCATTGTCCTGGCTTTGAGCAGTTTTGGTTATAATATTAACCACTCCTCCGATAGCCTCAGAGCCATACAACACTGAGGCAGGCCCCTTGATAATCTCAATTCTCTCAATATTGGATGGGTCTACATAATAAAAGCTGCCGTCAAGACCTGTCAATTGCGGCTGCCGGACCCCATTAACTAAAATCATGGTCCTGGCCCCACTCATTCCCCGGATCATCACTCGTCTAGCCGCTCCGACTCCTGTTTGGCCATGAATCATTACGCCTGGAAGATCAGCAACTTGACTAGCGATATCCAATTGAGGGTAGCGTCTCATTTCCTCTTCGCCAACAACGCTTACCGACATCGGTATTTCTTCCAGCGGCCTTTCAGTCCTGGTGGACGTGACCATGATTGGCCGCACATTGACCGTATCAGTGGCCTCTTGAGCCATAACCAACTGGCTTGATCCGGCTAGCGTAAAAAGCAAAGCCGATAATACCAAAACTGATTGAGAGTGCAGTGTTTGAGTACCCCCTAATGTCAAATTTCTGAAAACTTTCGCCCTAGCTGCCAAAAATTCGGCAATATTCCGAAATCCCATGTTTTCTCCTTGTAGCGCTTGTTGACCTCCTGGCTATAAATATGATTAAAAGACACCGGAACTATTAATTAATTTAAAATTGATTTTATTAACTTAAAATATATATATTTATTTATAAAATATTTTATATGGTTTACGTAAAATAACTTATTAATATAATATTTAAAACTAACGCACTGCCCATTCTTTGGACCATCTATGGCTTCGGGCCCATACAAAACCGAGGCTGGTCCTTTTACAATCTCTATCCGCTCAACTTGACTAGGCGTGATCATTAATGTTCCGGCGGAATTATCTTTATCAGCGGCTTTTATGCCATTAATTAAAAACAATGCTCGCCCAGTATTTCCGCCTCTGATTGATACTCGGCCCGCGCCGGCAACCGCCGCGCTTGAGTCATCAAGAGTAACGCCTGGCACTTGTTTTAGCGCGCCAAGAATTATTTAATACGGTTCTCTAGCCAAATTCCCAGCCGCGACGGCATTAACTGTCACTGGCAAAGTAAATAATCCATGTAGCACTCGGCTTGCTGAGACCAAGGCGGAACTGACTTTAATTTCCTCATCTTGGCATTGAGCCAGAACAGTAACACCAGACCATCATTGAGGCGGCAACGTGAACGCAAAAACGCCGCCGATGGATACTTGTCTGCCAACAACGTAACGCCCGTTTCCGCTCATCGTTGGAAGCAACTGTTTCATGGTTTCCCAGACGTTGCCAAAAAAACTTAAAATCATAGATTTTTCCTCACTGAATGAAAACTCTTTTATAAGCCTCATGGCCGGAAATTAAATAGAAACAACGGAATTATATATTATTTTCTTGCAATTATTTGTTCAAGACTAATTCAATTTAAAATTTAATTGAATATGAGGGAAGGAGGCTCCCCCTCCTTCCCTCAGAACCGGACAGACGATTCTCCCGCTCCGGCTCGCCAGCCGTAGATTTCTCGCTGTGAGATCTGCCCGCTGCTGCTGGGTTGAGTTACAGGGCATCGAAAAGGCTTCGGCCTTGTTCTGTGGTCTTTACCTTCTCAACTTCACAAGTGAACAACCCTTTGCCCGCGAAGAAGGAATTCGGCCATTTCTCACGACATCTCTTCGGCCTTCCGAACCATAGAAAGAAATTCTTGCCCACTTCAACGCCGTTGCAGATATTGCCGTATCGCTGGATTTTTGTCTACGCTAATTTGTGGGGGAATTTAGGTTATAAAATAATAGCTGATTTGTATTTTCATCCGCCAACAAAGAAAGTCAGATTGCTAAGATAAACGGTCTCAGCGGCCTCTGATTTATCCTGGTTGGGAACAGCGTACCTAACTTTAAGGATCCACAATCCATCCCTGACTGGCAAGAAGTCAACTTCTCCATTTTTGTCAGTGTTACAATAGAAAGCCTTGGCCAACCCCCAGCTTCCAGCCGGATTAAAGCCCCGAAAATCTCCCAAAACAGTGGCCTTTGGCAGAGGTTTGCCCTCAAAAAGCACTTGAACCTTTAAGGATCCTCCGGCCTTCAGGGTGGCGGGGTTGGTTAAGGGCACAATTTCCAAGGCGGATCTGGCTTGGGGCTTGGTCACCAAATCGCTGCTAACCGACCCGCCAACATTAAAAACAAACTTATTGGTCATGAAATATTTGTTTTTGGGAGTGTCGCCATGCCCCATGACAAAGGGCTTATATTCGGTAAAACCCAGATAGCTGCCAGCTCGCAGAGGTTTTTCCGTTACGTACTCGTAATTTTTTCCCCCCGCCGACCTGGCAGTGAATTCCCCATCCGGCCCCAAAATTATTGGAGCGGAAATATTCGGGATTCCTTCTTCCAAAATATCCACACCCTCAAATCCCTCATTGAATCCCACATTAATCTTGAGGGGTTGGTTGGCCGGGACTTTGGCCGATTCCGTCTCCAGCCACAACGAATGAGACCTGGCTTCGGTCCCCAAAAACAGGCCCCCCAAAAAAAGAATCGCCAGGCCAACCAGGACTAATGTCAGCTTTCTCTTCATAACGACAAGCCTCCGAAAATTATTTAGGGCTGAAAATCTTTCAGCCCTTGACTATTTTATAGTTAATGAATTTCAGAATCAATAGCATTATAAGGGGCATCTCTCCCCTTGTCAAGCAGTTTTGGCAAATTTTTTGCCGAACTTATTTTATTATTAAATATTAGTATTATAATATTTTTCTGCATTAATTATTTAAATTACTCAAGAAAACGTGCTGACTCTGATATTTTTCTGGCCTATGCCGGTTCAGCCAGAAACTTCAGGCCTAAAAAATTTTTAAAAATTATTGGCGGGAAAATTATTGCTAATTTGGTTATTTTATTTAAATATATTAATCTTATTATTTTTATAATAATATATTTATACCCAATAATAAGATGAAATCCGTATATGTCAGGCTTTGATGTTTTACAGAACCTGCCCCTTGTGTTTTCTGGGAAATATTGTATCTGGCAGAGAGACGGACTTCCCGGCCCTTTGGGTATTTCCAACAGCTTAACAGGAGAGTACAGGTACTCATTATTCATCAAACCCTTGCTTAGTTTGGCTAAATTACTGGCTAAAAAAGCCTTATAGGTTTTAATTACCATCTTATCAGCCCCATATGCAGCCTTATTTCTGCGCACCGCGCCCACAGGCCTCAGGGTTGATTTCCGGTGCACTTTATCAACGGCACTGAGCCGCTTTCCTCCTCTGACCCCATTAACATGCTCCGGCAGAATTCGGGGAATCCAAACTTCAGCTTTGATGTCTCTGCCCGGCCCAGCGTTTCACGCACTGACGGACTGGATTGCTCTATAGGATCCATTCCTTCATATGTCCTGCCCGCCGCCGGAGTTTCCCTGTTTTTAACCGCTCCGGCGGTTTTCCGGTACTGCGGGGTTCTGAATCCCTTTCAAACATCTTTACTCAAAGGAGCCTCCCGCTTTATCCTGGCCTACATTCTTGGCATACCGCTTCCCAATCACCCAATAACAGCCCTCTGTGCCCGCCAGATCCAGACACCTCACGTCCATGGGGGCTGCCGCTTTAACGGCCCAGCTTATCTCGCGGACCGCCCGCTTCTGGATTCACCGATAATTATGGTTGCTGTCACTGCTGTCAGGCCGAATCGGCTTTGTCATTCTTCGGCCTGCCTAACCGCTTCCTGCTGCTCCCCTTGCCACTGCCCGGTGACGCAGTTTGTTTAGCTGGGGGGGTCCGCTGACTGGCCCCCGGGACAGGCTTACACCGCGCTGATAAGGCCCCTTCGCTGACCAGGAAAAATTAATATCTAAATCAGTTATTTATTTAAAATTTAGCTGAAAATTTGCTTTATATAGCAGATAATTATGCTGTTAATTTAAAAAAGTCTTTTCTTGACAGAAAAAGACTCTAAAGTCATGCCGGGAGGGGTTTTGGGAAAAGCTGAGGCGGTGTCACGCCCGGCTGAAGCGGATCTGACAAGAGTTCTCTGGCCAAAATTAGAATTGCTTTAATTGACTGACATGTCTGATCAAGACATTGTATGACGTTTCAGCTTGAACGGCGGGAGGCCGTAAAAGGTCTCATTTATCCGGCTGTTCCTGACTTTCGGCCGGGCATTGGCCTTACGTTTCAGCCTCTGGAGGAGAGCCGGCCTTTAGGCTCGGAAAGTCCGATTTCGGCTGGAGCCTGTCTCTGGATTCCTGGCGGCGGCTGTCCGAACTGGCCGTCAACCAGCCGGCTGGCTGAAATCGGGTGAAAGGGGAGGAAAAGAGACCGCCAGGACAGAAATTATTTTGGCTCCTCTCTTGACAAATAAGCTTTTGGTGCCTACATTATTGACTGGCAAACACGGCCTGACAGCTTAAGGCTTACTGAGCCCGGCCGTTTGGCTTGATCGGCAGCCAGCCTGACCGGCGGTTTTAAGAAGGCGGGCCGATTAATAAAATATTTAGTTTCCGGATATAGGGTTTTTGTTAGGGAGTTTTACCATGCCTATCTATGAATATGAGTGCCAGAACTGCCATCACGTCACCGAGACCATCCAGAAGTTTTCTGATCCGCCTCTGACGGTCTGCCCCGAGTGCGGCGGTCCCATCTCCAAACTGATGAGCATGAACAGTTTTGTTCTGAAAGGCGGCGGCTGGTATGCCACTGACTACGCTAAAAGTCTGCCCGCAGCTCCGGATGCCAAAAAGCCGGCTGAGGGGGCTGGCAGTAAAGGCCCGGCTGAGACCCCGGCTTCGGGAACGGACGCCAAAAAGACTCAGGAAGTCAAATCGCCTGCTAAAGCCTGACCGCTTTGGCCTGTAATATGAAAAACCCGGGGCTTAAGTCCCGGGTTTTTTCTTTTGTAATCATTTCGGCGACAAGATCATGATCATCGACTTGCCTTCAAGCTTGGGTATTTGTTCAGGCTGACCGGACTCGGCTACATCCCGGATTACCCGTTCCATCAGGTCCCGTCCCAGATTGGCGTGGGCTATTTCCCGGCCCCGGAACATCAGGGACACTTTAATTTTGTTCTTTTCCGCCAGAAACTTGAGGATGTTGCGGAGCTTGAACTGGTAGTCGTGTTCATCGGTTTTGGGCCTGAACTTGATCTCCTTGATCTCAATGACCGTGGATTTCTTTTTCGATTCAGAGTTTTTCTTACTGAGCTGGTACTTGTACCGTCCGAAATCCATGATCCGGCAGACCGGAGGATCCGCATCCGGGGCCACTTCCACTAAATCCAACCCAGCTTCATTGGCGGCCTCCAAAGCCTGGCTGATAGGCATGATACCCAACTGGTCGCCTTCGTCGGCGATAACCCTGACCTTGGGCGCCCGTATCATGCCGTTGATATTTACCCGCTTAGTGTCCGAGTCTTTTCTCTTGCCGTTAATGTTTGCACCTCACAAATTAAAGTGATTGACATTTTCCCCCGTCTGTGGTCAGGGGATTCTCAAAGAGCCGACATTGCCGTTTTCGGTCTCTTTCGCTGATTCCTGCTCCGCCGCCAGGCTGCCGCCTGATCCTGAACAGGCAGCAGCTATGGCCTGCCCAGCCGCCGAAACGTTTTAACGGCCGGACTTACGGCTCATTTCCGATCGAAGGCTCCTTACAGCCCGGACCTTCAGGCCGGAATTTTACAGCCCTCAGGATGAAAGGACTCCCTGCCGCTCCCAGACAGGGGCCTTGGCTTCCGGGGCAATCAGGCCGGTAAAACCTTCCATAGTCATCGGGCCCAGTTCCTGCCCCCGCCGTCTGACCGCTGCGGTGCCGTTTTCCGCTTCCTTGTCCCCGAAAACAAGAATGTAGGGAATTTTGGCTAATTGAGCTTCCCGTATTTTATAGCCTAGCTTTTCGTTTCGCAAGTCGGTTTGGGCCCTTATCCCCAGCTTTTTAAGCTTTTGGAGGAAAGAGCCGGCCGCCTGATCGGCCCGGGAGGTTACGGTCAGTAAAACGGCCTGAACCGGAGCCAGCCACAGGGGAAAGTCCCCGGCGAAATGCTCAATCAAAACCCCGATAAAGCGCTCCAGACTGCCAAAAACCGTACGGTGGAGCATAACGGGCCGCTTTTTTTGGTTATCGGTGTCCGTGAAAGTTAAATCAAATCTCTCCGGCAGGGTAAAGTCACACTGGATGGTCGCGCACTGCCAGCGCCGGTTCAGGGCGTCTTTGAGTTTGACATCAATTTTCGGACCGTAAAAAGCCCCGTCGCCGTGGTTTATCTCATAAGCCCGCCCCGTGGACGCCAGAGCCTCGGTCAGGGCGCGGGTGGCCATTTCCCAGTCAGCGTCGCTGCCGATGCTTTTTTCCGGCCGGGTGGACAGTTCCATTTCAAAATCAAAGCCGAAGGCATCCATCATGTCGCTGACCAGTTTCAGGACATCTTTAATCTCAGAATCAACCTGAGCCGGAGTGCAGAAAATATGGGCATCATCCTGGGTGAACTGGCGGACCCGGGTTAAGCCGTGCAGAACCCCGCTTTTTTCCTGGCGCTGGACCGTGCCCAGTTCAAACAGCCGGAGCGGCAGATCCCGGAAGGATCTTAAGTGGCTTTTGTAAATGAACATATGGGCCAGGCAGTTCATGGGCTTTATGGCATAGGGCTGCCCGTCGGCTTCGGTAAAATACATATTTTCCCGGTAATAGTCCAGATGGCCGCTTTTTTGCCACAGGTCGGCCCGGAGGATCTGAGGCCCCATGACCGCCTCGTAACCCCGGCGCAGATGTTCGTTCCGCTCGAAGTTTTCCAGGATGGACCGGAGCAGAGCCCCTTTGGGATGCCAGACAACCAGGCCGCCGCCTATTTCTTCGTGCAGGGAAAAAAGATCCAGTTCCCGGCCCAGTTTCCGGTGGTCGCGTTTTTTGGCTTCCTCTAAAAGATCCAGATGGACCCTTAATTCCTTGGGCGTAAAAAAGGCTGTCCCGTAAATTCTCTGGAGCATGGGCCGGCTGGAGTCGCCCCGCCAGTAAGCGCCGGCCACGGACAAAAGCTTAAAGGCCCCGGCTGAGGAAGTATCCGGTATATGAGGTCCCCGGCAGAGGTCTGTGAAATCGCCGCACCGGTAGAAGCTGACTGTTTTTTCGCCGGTCTTGGCCAGATCCTCAATGAGTTCTGCCTTGTAGACCTCCTCTTTTTCCCGGAAAAAGTCCAGAGCCGACTCAATGGACTCCTCCCTTCTTTCAAAGACCTGAGCCTGGCCGCAGATAGTTTCCATTTCTTTGGCAATGAGGCCTAAATCCTCGGGCGTAAAGGGTTCGGGTTTGTCAAAATCGTAGTAAAAGCCATCCTCAATGGAAGGGCCTATGGCCACTTTAGTCCGGGGAAAAAGACGGATAACCGCTTCGGCCATAATATGGGCCACGCTGTGGCGGAGAAGATTCAAACCTTCAGGGTCGGCGGCTGAAACCGGACTTATTTCCGGGCCGGCCGCCGGGGCCGACAGATCAAAAATCTCCCCGTTCTGCCGGAAAGCCAGGGGGCGGCCCGGACCTTTAGCCGCCAGTCCGGCCAAACGGCACAGTTCCGCGCCGGAAGGGGGACTGTCCTGAGCCCACTCAACTTCTTTAATCTTGTCAGCCTGGCAAACCCTGTATAAGGACATGGATAAACCTCAGAAAAAGCCGGAAAATAAACAACAAATCCGCCGGGCCGGGCGGACTGAAAAGGTCTAGGAAAAGGCCGGAATATGGATAAAAACAGCCGCAGAAACCAAAGAGCCGCTGCCCCGAAAACGGACATTTGAAGGTCGGCTGAGGTCAGCAGACCTCATTTTTACTGGCTCAAAATATCTGGGACCTTTCAAAGGCTCTCCGTAAAATATGGTTTGGATTGGGGCTCAAAGTTAAAGGTCAAAATTAAAGGCCTGACAGAACTTATAAGTTTAAGCCTCAACCGGAAAGACTAACCGAAAAGGCGAAAAGTGTCAAGCGGATTTTTTGAACAAACAAACCCAGGCCCGGCTAATATGGCTTATTTGGCTTAAAAATCAGGGTGCATTGAGAGTCAATAAGTTCTTTTTGTCCAAAGATGAGAAAATGATCCCGCAAACAGGCGGTCATAATTTAAAAATTTCAAACTTATATCCTGCTGCTTCACTCAGCCAAAGGCCGGCCGGTTTTAAGGCACAAAGCCGTCAGGACCAGAAAATAAAGAACATCGTTCAGATCAATCAGCCCTAAAGTAAAATGAGAAAACCGGGGTTCAACGGCCAGGCCCTGCACTAGGACCGAAGCCCAGACCGGCAGATAAGGGGCCGCCCAGCCTAAAGCCCACAGAAGAGCCAGAATGCCTAAAGTCGTCAAGGCCGAGGCCAGAGGCGAAGAAGTCAGGGAGGCCAGAGCCAGCCCGACGGAGACAAAGGACGAGATGATTAGTGAAAGGCCCAGAACCGAGGTCAGTAAAACAGTTAAAGAGCCGGCGCCCATGAGCCAGATAACGAAAAACGGCAGCAGGCTCAGTAGGGTCAGAAGCCCCAGCGCCGTGACGGCGGCTATGTACTGGCCGAAAATCAGTTCAGAGGGTTTCAGCGGCCAGGCGGTTAACAGGTCCAGATGTCCGCCCAGATTATACGGGGCCATGGCTTTCATGGTTGTCAGCGGGGCAACCAGAAGGATAACCAGGCCTAAATTGCCCAGACCGTTGGAAAATATGGCCAAATCGGCGTTCAAATGCCGCCCCCTGGCCATGACGCCTAAATTTGAGGCTGCGTAGTCAGCCACGGAATTGTAAAAAAGGATTCCCGAGAGCCCCAGAAATACAGCCAGCGCCAGCCCGCCCGAAGGGTTGGTCCAAAAGGAGCGGAACTCGGCTCTGGCCAGAGGCCAGACGTTTTTCAGGCTAAAGGACCTCATGATTTCTCTCCAGGCTGATTTTCCTCTTCGTTTGCGGACCGCTCAATTTCTTTCAGGTAACTTTCGGCCAGATCCCCCTGACCCAGCTGGGACCATTTTTTTACAGCCAAAAGCCGCCCCCGGCTGATAAACAGAGCTTTTTCCGTGACTTTAGCCACTTCCTCAAGAACGTGGCTGGAAATGATGCAGGTAGTTCCGGAGGGCAGGTTTTTTAAAAGATCCCGCAGTCTTCTGACTTCGTCAGGATCTAAGCTGGAGGACGGCTCATCCAGTAAAATAAGTTCCGGCCGGCCCAGTAAAGAGACAGCCAGAGCGGCCTGGCGTCTGGAGCCTAAGGACAGCTGTCCGGTTAAGCGGCCCAGCTTGGAACCTAAGTTTAAAGCCTCGGTCAGAAAATCTATTTCTTCTTTGGTCTTTTGGGAGCTTAAATTTAAAAACCGGCAGGTCAGCTTTAAGTGTTCCAAAACAGTCAGGTCAGGATTTAAAGGCGCTCTTTCCGGCAGCCAGCCCAGAAATCCGGGCTTAACCCTGGCCTGGGCGGGCGTAAGGCCGCCTAAAGAAATCCGGCCGCTGTCCGGGCAGAGGGTGCCGCCGATGATTTTTAAAAGCGTGCTTTTCCCGGCCCCGTTAGGACCCAGCAGGGCCACCCGCTCGCCTTGGGCCAGGACTAAATTGATGTCCCGCAAGGCGGCGGCGGACCCGAAAGAGCGTCCCAGACCGGTTATTTCAATGAACGGTTCAGACATGATTTTTCTTTAATCCCGGTTCAGACCTTCGGGACCGGGAACGGCCAGCTTTTTTTCCAGCCAGTGCAGAATTAAGGTGGCCACCGTGACCATGGCCAGATAGTACAGAGCGGCCAGCAGGTAGCATTCCAGATGACGGAAGTAAAGGGAGGCTACGTTTCTGGCCTGGCCGGTGATTTCGGACACCGTAACGACAAGAGCCAGGGAAGAGTATTTTATCAGGTAAATGATTTCATTGCCGCAGCCCGGCAGAGCTCTTCTGACGGCTACCGGGGCGGTAATGGCCCAAAAAGCCTGGGAATTGGAAAAGCCTAAGCTCCTGGCCGCCAGGAACTGGCCTTTTTTGATTGACAGCACCGCCCCCCGTATATATTCGGACTGGTAAGCCGCGCTGCAGAGGGTAAAGCCCAAAACCGCCGCTGCGTAAGGCGAGAGCAGCAGCCACTCCCAGACCGGCGGAAACCCGCAGGGCTTTAAGACTGCCTCCAGCTTCAGGGCCAGTCCCGGCAGGCCGTAAAACCACATCACCAGCTGAACGACCAAAGGCGTGCCCCGGAAGACAGAGACATAGGCATTCAGGATTTTAGCCAGCCAGCCGGGGCCCACAGCCCGGCCGGCTCCGACTAAAAGACCTAATATAACTCCCAGAGCAGCCGAAGGCAAAATCAGCTGAATTGAGATGATCAGGCCTTTGTTGACCGCCGGAATCAGGATATGGCGGTAGAACTCCCAGGTGTCCATATTATTTCAGCGTCCGGTGACTTCGGCCAGTTTGGCGCAGAAATCAGCCGCCCGGCCGCCGCCCGGTCCGGCTTCCAGAAGCTCAGGGGGGCCGGTTTCCACGACCCGGCCTTCTTCCATGAAGATAATTTCGGTAGTCAGGTGGCGGGCAAAGCCTATCTGATGGGTTACCATGAGCATAGTCATGCCGCTTAAGGAAAGCTGAGCAATGACGTTTAAGACTTCGCCGATTAATTCCGGATCCAAAGCGCTCGTCGGCTCGTCTAAAAGCATGACCATCGGATCCATAGCCAGGGCTCTGGCCAGCGACACCCTCTGCTTCTGCCCTCCGGACAGCTGAGAGGGGTAGAGATGAAACTTATCGGCCAGCCCGACCCTTTCCAGTTCAGACATGGCCCGTTTCCGGGCCTGGACTTTTTTTTCGCCTTTGACTTTCCTGAGAGCCACGGCCACATTATCCAAAGCGTTTAAGTGGTCAAAGAGGTTAAAGTCCTGAAAAATCATGCCGATTTTTTGGCGGAAGCCGCAGATATTACGGCGGCCCATGGCTCTGGCCGACTGGCCGGCCAGAAAGACGTCCCCGGAATTGGGCACCTGCAAAAAGTTTATGCACTGAAGAAGAGTGCTTTTTCCGCCCCCGGACGGGCCGATGACGACTTTCAGATCACCTTTGTTCAGGGACAGGGAAACGTCGTCCAGGATAGTTTTGCCGTCAATGATCCGGCTTATGCGGCTGACCTCCAGAAGAGGCGTGGTCGAAGTCATAATTATTATCAGTCGGCCTGCAGGTGATCTTCGGCTTTCAAGTCATGGCCCAAGCCGGGAATGCGGGTCATTTTATCCAGCCTGTTTAACATCTTGACTCCCAGCCAGGTCAGAAGGTAGTAAAGCAGTCCGGCCAGAAGATAGTAGGGAGTATGGGTGAAAGTCAAAGAGGTCATAAAGCGCGTCCTGGCCATAATCTCCATGGTCCCCAGAACGTAAGCCACAGCCGAGTCTTTCAGCAGAATGGAATATTCGTTCGACCAGGCCGGAATGGAGATGCGCATAGCCTGAGGCAGAACAATACTGACAATGGCCGAAGTCCGGGAAAAGCCCATAGCCAGAGCCGCCCGGAACTGACCCGACGGCAGCGACAGAATGGCGCCTTTGAAGATCTGGGACTGATAAGCTCCGCTGGCCAGACCCAGAGCCAGAACAGAGGCCAGAAAAGGAGACAGGGTCAGGGGCTTTCCGGACCACTTAAGGCAGACCGATTCTATGATATTAAAAAACCCAAAGTAGATCATGAACATCAGGACTAAAATGGGAATGCCCCGGAAAAACCAGATATATAAGCCGGCTAAGCGTCTAGTCCATTTCGGCCCGTAGACCTGGAAAGCCGAAAGGGGAAGCCCGACAGCCAGGCCGATGGACATGGCCAGTAAGATTAAAGCCACCGTATAGCCGCAGCCCTGGGCAACAAACAGGGCTGATTGCAGAAATTCAGACAGGCTTGCCAGGGTTTCAGGGGAGAGCAAAGAGGCGGCCGGAGGCGTCATGGCTGCCTCCGGCCGCACGGACTTAAAAAGGAGCTGTGAAGATTACTGGGCCGCACCGGGTTTGTACTTTTCCTGCAGAGTTTTCCAGTAGGGATCCTGCATCAAAAGCTCTAAGCCTTCGTTTAAAACGGCCAGAAGCTCTTCGTCTTCTTTGTTGACGCCGTAAGCAAAAAGCTCAGAGGGTATGCCGGCCTGGCCGACAGCCTTAACCGCCAGGTGCTTCATGGCCTCAACCGCCGGAGCGTCATTCATCACCGCAGCGGCCATCCGGCCGTTGACCACGTCGCTGGCCGCAGCTTCCGGCGAGCTGTAGGAAGACAGAACATAATTCCGGCCGTCTTTGCCGTTACTGTCCTCCATGGCTTTAGCTTCGGAAGTGCCCTGCTGAACCGCGATCTTAAGGCCTCCCGTCAGAACTTCCTCGGCCGTCAGCTGGGAGTCGCGGCGGACTAAGATCAGCTGATCGACCGACCAGTAAGGTTTGGAGAAGGCAATTTGCGCCGCTCTCTCTTCGGTCACCGAAAGGCCGGAGGCGATGAGATGGATCTTTTTGTCCTTTAAGCTGGTGACAATGGAATCCCATTCCATGGGCTGATGCTTAACGGTAAAGCCGAACCTCTGGGCAATCCAGTTGACAGCGTCAATGTCAAAGCCTGAGGCCTGACCGTCGCGGCCGACAAAAGCAAAGGGCGGAAAGTTAGCGTCGATGCCGTTAATGAAAGTTTTCCCGGTAACGTCAGCCGGTAGAGGAGCCGAGACTGCTGCCAGCATAAGCAGGGTCAGAAATAAAATTTTTTTCATCAATAATTTTCCTTCAATACCCACCTGAGGTGGTCTTAAGCCTGTAGTTTTATCTAAATTTAAACCCCAAGACAAAAGCATTGGGGCCTCGGGTTTATATCCGTTTTAGGAAAATCCGCATCATTATATTAAAGGAGTCTGTTTTTAGCAAATCACCTGAAAGCCGTCCCTTTTCAGTTCAAGTCAAAAAGAGCCTAGATTGTTACTAATAACTAAATATTTATAGTGCAATAGAAGAAAAATGATATAATTTATGTTTTTAAACTCATTAACATTTCACAGCTGCGGCCGCTTCCGAGGCTGACTTTATTTTCCCCGGACTCTTTTGACGCTGGGCGTAACTATGAGGCCGGCTCCAATTATTAAATTAAAGGCGTTAAATTTTTGTAGGTCTCAGCCTTAAGGCGCTTAAGCTAAAGCCTTCCTGACAGAACAGTGAGGCTGTCCGGGATCTTTCGCCGAAATCCAACCGGCCGCCTGCTTAAAGACGGCCCGGCCGCCGGCCCTGCCGGATACGGCTGAAGCGGCTTTATATATTTTACTGCCCTGGCCCTGAAACTTCAGGGCGTATTTACTGCCTTCTGTCCGGTCCATGGCCTCAAGGACGGCCTTTTCCGTATTCTCCTGGATTTGTCCGTCCGTCCGAGCCTTATCTTTGCCTTCTTTGTCCTCAGCCTGAACCTGGGACAAATTTCAGCTCAATGACGTAATCGCTTCCGTTCCTGGTCCTTTGAACATCTGATTTGCCTGAACCCGCCGGCTGCCGCCGGCAATCGCATTCCTGAACGGCCACGGCCATGGCCAATGGAAAACCGTCCCGCAGCAGGCCCCGCACTTCAGCTGATCCTCCCAGGTGATGCGGCTGAGAAAGCTCCTGAAAGCCGTCTGAAATTCATCGGCCTGCCTTTGGATTAGCGATTCCGGCGTTGTCTGAGGCTGTCTTTTCACTAACAATATGTTTTTAAGAGGTATTTTCAGGAGCAGCCGGAGACGGGCCATGGCCGCTTTATTTTCCAGGCTGGAGGAACGAGGCGGAACTCATCTCCCTCTTCCGCATTCGAAGCCCGGCGGTCAGACAGCCGTCCTGAAACAATAAGGCTGTTGAGCTGCATCCGGTCCCGGTATCTACGGCGTTCAGTCCGTCAGCCAGTCAGGAAATCGCGGCTGCTGAAGGAGGCCAAATCAAGTTGGCGTTCTTTAATGAGACCGGCCAAAAAAGAGGCGCCGCCGGAAGCATGCCGGCATTACGGAGATTTGCAAGCGGAAAAAAATTAAGGACCGGCCAGAGGTTCAGGACCCGGGTTCGGCCGTCCCAGGCACAGCCGTCATGCCAGTCCAGAATCCTGTCTCTCAAATCCGCCTCTGCAGCCTCTTTATCCATTATATCCATGGATTTGGTCCCGGCCGGAGTCAGGGGCATCCGTTCGGCGGACAGGGAATCGAATTCCTCCGGGGTAAAGCCGCAGACTGAGGCGTACTCCGGGTTCCAGGGTCAGGCCTTTAAGATTATTCAGGGCGGAAAAGACGGACGCTTCAGTAAACCTGGTCACCCAGGTGATGAAGGTAAAGCCGCGATGCTCTTCGGCTGATTTCAGGACACCGCAGAAAGTTCCCAGAGTCTCCCGAATTTTACCGGCCAGGTCAGTCTCAGTGAGTTTTGGCAGAATAGGGGCGTCTTACTCGTCAATAAGCACCGCTGATGTCCGCTCATGTTTTTTATTAAGGTTTCTGATAAGTGATCCGAAAAAGCTGCCGGAGTCCCGCCATTGGCTCCGGATTTTCATCTTCGGCTATATCTTTTAATTTCGGGAGTAAATCCGGTTGGACAGCGGCTGCGCTGTCCGCAGCCACCGATCATTTAATGCAGTGCGATCAACTTGCCCATCTTTGACGGTCACCCCCAAGGGGGCATGTTCCTGGCAGGACACTTCCCCGGCCTTACGGACAACATGGACACTTTCATCATAGGACAGTTCGGCTGCGGCAGCTTCTTTATGCATCAAAAAATAGTTTACTGTTCAGCCTCTGCATAGCCCTGCTTTAAAATACGGAATATTTATACTTTACACTCTAAAAATTACCAGATAGCCAAATAAAAGATGGGACCGGCTTTTTGATGAAAATAATTATTGAACTAAAAAATTATTGCAACACAAAAATTAAAAAATTATTGAATTATAATTCTATAGTAACACAAAAATTTGGGTTATCAAAGGGTAACATCGGGTAACATAAAAATTTTCTTTTTGGCGGACTTGACTGGCTGACATCGCCCAAAAAAATCCATTGCGTTGTTAACCGGTCCGATTGGCCGGAACTATTTCTTTCTTTGGAGCTGGACTTAACGAGAATAGGCAGCTTTTTTAGGGCAGTAACATGGAAAATAAAATTATAATTTTATTCAATTAAAATATTATTCAATTATTTTCAAATTTGTTTGTAATTTTTGTTATGCTGTCTGTAGGCAAGTAAATTGTCCGGAGATGGGTCGTTCTTTACTTTGGAGTTAATAATTTTCAGTGAGAAATGACTTCATTAACTGTCTGGGGCGTGTCACCTAGATGATGCTGAAAATTTACCATCACCAACATCTGCTATCATTATTCATCTTATGTAAAATTGAATATCAGAAAACTCTGCCCTTTAAAAATGATTACTGAATCCTAATTATTATAAATACCTTTCGCAGTAAGATCAATATAAGCTAATACTTTTATATTTAAGTTGTTTAATTTATTATGGCTTTTTAAATCAAATTTTCGCACAGACCGTTATGAAGGACATTAATAATTCAGCTCACCTTTTTTTTTGCCAATAAATATTTACTGTAGATTTTAAATATATAAATACAATGATAAGGATACTCTGTTTTTTATGAGGTGCCCTATGTCCCACAAACAAGCCGCTTCTTTGTTTTCAGCCAGCCATTCTGTCCCCATGCCGGTTTCTGAGTCCGGAGAAATATCTCCGGGCATGAATTTATTTCCATAGGGAATATGTTGAAGACGGAAGAGGCTGTCTTAGCCGCTGTCAATGCCTTTGGCGCCGCTCTGACCGGACATTGCCTGTCCTTGTACGGCGCTGACGGCAGCCGGCTTCAGAACGGGCAGACAACCTGTTACAGCTGCGGCCAGTTCCCGCGGACTTATAAAGCGCCTTACGGCGGCGTTAATATTATGCGGTATACCTGTCAGTCAGCTGAAGGCGGCAGAAGATATGTCCCCCCGGAGAGCAGGGCCTGTATGGTCCTGAATTCGACGCCCCGGTCCGACAAAACGGCAGCGTCAAAGACGGCCGGTATGCGTTCAATTTCCGTACAGACCGCTTTATTCGATAAACATGATGTGTCTGTCAGCAGGGACTATTTTAACAAAACTGTCAGATAAAGTCGGCGAGTCAGCCAAAAATTCAGAGCTTTTTGTCAAATATGATGATGCCAAAGATCTAAATAAAGGTGAAATTAAAACTATTTCAGTCAGTTTGGACGGAACAGCTCTGCTGCTCAGGGATAAGAATAAAAAGCAAACTTTCAGAGAAGCCATGGCCGGTTCCGTCTCCTTGACTGATAAAGACGGCAGACGCCGCAGCGCTGTTTATGCCGGTGAAGCTCCGGAATACGGAGAAGAAACATTTTTGGAACGCCCTGAACTGGAACCGGCCGGAGCTGAATCGCTGTTTCCGAATACTGCAGTTCAGGGAATTGACGGCGGAGCGGCACACAATTGGGCGCGGCTGACCACGGGAACTGACGTTCAAGTTCTTGATTTCTTTCTATTATATGTCAGCAAAACCTGTAACAGAAACGGTATTACAGCATTCTCAGAATTAAATGCCGAAGTAATAGTTTTGTCTCAGGCAGGCAGTCTATCCAACGAATCCAATTGCAGACAAGTTACCAATCTGCCTGGAGGCGTTCCGCTATTACCTCCTGGGGTCATTGTTTGCCCGGCTTGACAGATCTGGATGGCGAATCGTCCGATGGCGTATCAGCCTTATCCCTGGGGGAGAGAGCCGACACTGCAGCTTTAGCCAGTATTTCTGTGCAAAATTTTTTTAGTTCCGGTACTCTTTCTGAAATGGTCTTCCACAGAATTTTTTTGTCCAATGTCCCGTAACGGTGAGCGAACACGACCCTTAAACCTTTGATCAAGTGCCACGGCATGTTTCCGTAACTAAGTGTGAAATCGGCTGTCAGGTGCTGCGCCAGCTCGGATATCTGGTAAACTCTCATGGCCATGCCGTCCCTGTAAACATCGTCTTTTTCCAGGACCTCGAAAGAATTCCCGAACCGCACTATAGCTTCCATGATCTCATCGCAGTATACGCTTATGCGAGTGATGATTTCTGTGTCACGGGTGCGGATTGGCATATATCAAAACTTCCTCTTTGGCTATCCGTTTCAGGAAATCATCTCTTAAGGAGCCGGTTGTAAGAAGGTCCAGCTTCGAGTTTAAGGCTTCTTCAAGATCGAAATAAAGACCGACCAGCTGATAATAGTCCTCAACTTTTCCTCCGTCCACGCGAAGATCGATGTCGCTTTCGGGTGTCGCTTCACCGCGTGCGTGGGATCCGAAAAGCCAGACGCGTTCTAGGCCGTGTTTCCTGGCAACAGGCTCTACAATTTTTCTGATGTCGTCCACCGAGTGCGGCATCTTACGTTCCTCCCGACCGAACTTCGGCGTTCGGGCAATCTGCCGTTCCATACCTCATCTATTTGGAATTTACCAATTCAAGGCCAGGAAATCAATACTTATCTGGCGGTGGCTCGTTGGTTAGGTTCCGGACCTCTAATCCTTCACCTTGCATAAAAAGGAGAGCCTTTTTCTAGAGTGTTTCCGGCAAGTTACCGTTTCACGCTGCCACCTGCGCTACTGTCTGGCAATTTTTACTGGCTAGTTCCCACTGCTCAAATTCTTCCGGAAGATTTCCTAATTCCGCTGTCTCATGGGCGACAGTTCGGCCTATATTGTCAGCCAAATCCCATTGATTAAAACCTGCCGGAAGATGCCCTCTTCCCGCCTCCGCAAAGGCTAAAGTCCAGCCTTTGATATCGGCCAGTTCCCACTGGCTAAATCCATTTGGAAGATGTCCGCATCTGGCCGCTGTATTGGCAACAGTCCAGCCGTTGTTATCGGCTGACTCCCGCTTATAAAGCCTTCTGGGAGATGCCTTTTAAACGCTGTTTCGTGGACCACAGTCCAGCCTTTATCATTAGCTTGATTCCATTGGTCAAAATCTTTCGAAATGTGTCATTGACATGCAGCTTCTAAGAGTTCAGAAATATCCTGTGTCATACTTGAAAGTTTCCGCGCTCCTTTTTTCGCGTTTAGGGCATCAAATGGGTGTGTCCGCAGACGCACAGTCTCCCTTGAAAATCCCACGGCAGTGTGCTGCTTTTGGCAATTGTATATAATGTGTGTTATTTATATTTTACTATAATTTAAAGTATTTTATTAATTTTCAACATAATAAAGGTTTTATAGCTCTAAAATACTTGTTATAAAATAGAGATTACATATTAAAAATGCAAAAAATATGACTATTTATATAATAATTGTAAGGATAATTTATGCCAATTTTTTAGCTTTATGATGTTAAATATATCTAAATTGCTTTTTTCAATATAATTATTATATTGAATTTATTAACCAAATTGTTTGTTGTCCAATAAATTAATTGCTCGTCTGAATCGCTGTTTCCAAAAACTATAGTCCAATGTCATTGGTCATTTTTCTGGACCATTCGGTTTTCCGGGTTAATTTTATTTTTGCAGTAAGAGTAGTTCTCAGCAAATTTTTCCAGACTTGACACGCTGTCGGTCCGCCCGCCGTCCGTTTTCACTCAAAAAACTTTTCCTGAATTCCATTTATTTCTCTCTGATTTTTTTAGAAATTCTTAAACAGACTTAAAATATCATAAATAACCATTTTTTATTATTAAAATTTCTTGATAAATAGATATATTTTATATATTAATGCTATTTAGTCGTCCCTGAAAATCTTTTAAGTCCCTGATTTTACTTCTAAAATTTGAAAAACCCTAGCCTAAAATCGACCGTGTATTGATTATAATCTCCCAATGCCTGGTCGAAAATCCATTTTTTTCTATGATTTATACAATAATTTGGTAAAATATATAAATAAGGTCGAATATACTATATATTTGACTGCGTCACTCTGAACCCTGCAACCTGGCAATTTTGGTCGTTACCCCCCCTGTCTTGTCTATTTTCTTCAAAATTTCATGATGTCAGATCAAATATCATATAATTTATTTTTCTTATTTCTTTTAGGAGTGAAAAAATTTGTTTTAACAATATATAATTATTTTTATACAATTATTATGGTTTTAAAAATAAATATATATTGCATATAACTATTTATATAATTTAATAAGATTGATAATGCAAAA
>JAISEL010000001.1 GCA_031264185.1 Deltaproteobacteria bacterium | reverse complement strand
GTATTAAATTTAATAGATCCTAATTGTTAAAGGTTGTCGTCGGGAGATGGCAGTTCTCTCTTTTTTCCTCAATGCGTATATATCCTTTTAGAAATCTTTCCATAGGCAACGGATAGTGTCTCATAACTTAAAAAACTCCTCGACTTGCTTACTTCTTGGAGTGGGACAACATTGAAAAAACAGTAAAAAAAATTTAATCCTGTCAAGTAAATACCCAGGGAGGCAAAAGACCTCTTACTCCCGTCATGTAAATAGCCAGGATAATCAAATTACATTCTATAAAACAGCCTTGCGAGGAATTACCATAGTAAATATTTTTCTCTACAGGCTCTTGATAAATATTCGAGTTAAAATTGATAGATAAACTATTACCTCGGCACTTAATTCTGAGAATGCTGTAATACCGTTTCTATTACAGGTTTTGAGCTAACTCTCTTAGAGCTTTGTGCCGTGGTAATACTTTGGATACGGATGCCGACCGCCGACCTAGCATTCCTTGCCCAGCCAAAGCTTTTGGAATCATATGATTGAACTTGATCAAGGACAGATCACTGCCATTGAGGATCAACTGACTGCGCGTTTAAGGATATGCTAAAATAACTTGTAAACTCGGGTTAGGACTGCAAGCAGAGGTCCGCCGAATTGTTCCTCTTTATATTTTGAATACTTGGCTGTAAAATCACACTTTACTGCATAATATGGTTATCCTCAATTCAGAGGGTCCTGAGCGCGAGACACTATTAAATATGGATTCTCATTTTTTATATTTTTGATATATATTTAGTGTCATATTTTTAGTGAAACTATATATTAAATTTTAATAAATTATTCATATATATTTTTTTATTTTGATTCTTATTAATATACTTTATCATATATATTATTAATACATTAAATGATATATAAAAAATAACCTCATAAACCACCCCGCCCCCAGATACCACTTACCAAAAAATGAATGCAAAAAAAGACACGGGTCGGGTATACGGGTTGACTTTTGAATTCGACTCAGATTAAAATTCAAAATGTGGCGTCTAATATTGAGTTTTGATTAGTTATGGAATTAGGATGGCCTCACCAAATTGTTTTAAATTGAAACAATTATTATTTATTAGAATATTATTCGGAGAAAAATTAAAGCTACATTAAAGTAATTTTATTATTATAAAAATCTACTGACCTTAAGTAAATATATTTGCTTTTTAATATATATCTAATGTAGCTGATTTATTTATTTATAATATATCGATAGATATATTTTACCACTAATACATCGTTTATTAATTTTAAATTATTTTTTATAGACAAAGATAGCTTTTAATCGTTTTATTTAAGAAAATTTCAATTTATTCCACATTCAGGAAGAGTAAAATTGAGGGAGTACGCCTTATGGGGTCTTATTTTCCCTATCTGCTGTTGTAGCCATACTCTCTAAAATAGAGTATATTAACAACAACGCTCAAACGACTAGGCGCATGAATTTAAGTCAGACTGGACCTATAAAATTTGGAACCGAACCTAGCCTGGGATCGGTGGTCAATGAGGCTGTTATCAACGAATTAAATTTAATTTCATACTGGCCGCCTTCTTTGCCGGTCATTATAAAATTAGTAAATAACACTGACCTTTCAGTCCGTTTTTTTAGTTTTTTAGTATCAGTGGCTTTCATCTTATCCAGGTTCTTATGAAGAAATTTACGGTCTCCATACTGGTCCTTTTAGGACTTCTGGTAAGCCAGACCGCTGCGGCATGGGAATGGCCGTTTTTTGGCCAAAAAAAGGAAGTTCAGCCGGAACATGCCCCTGTCTCTCTTCAGGCACCGGAAAACAATTCCCCGACTCAGGACCATTTCAATCAGCAGCCTTTAACCGAAGAAAGGCTCAAATTTGTGGTCCGTTCATATGCCCAGACCTATGACTTCCATGGAGACCAATCCCATGCCGTATTTGACAGCCAGATTTTAAATACCCCCGCTCAGTCAGCAGGTCAGTCAGCAGGTCTCAGCTATAGTCCCACTGATTATTTAAATCTCCATGCCGAGTATTCCGGTTTAATCCAGACTCAGTCCGGCTCTTTAAACATTAATCCCACCCAGAATCAGGCTTTAGGGACAGGCTTTTCTTTAGGTTATGAATTTGATTTTGGTGATCTTGATACAGGTCTCAAATACTTTGACTTTGACTACCGCCGCCAGCTCTACGATACTTCCCCATCGGGCCGGAAGTTTAATGTACCCGAAGATACGGCCAGATATCGTGGCCTGGAATTTTCCGTGGAATGGCAGATGGACGAGACATTTGACTGGGATTTTGAACTGAGACCTTATTTTACCCTGATCCGCCTGTTTGAAAAGTGGACTCCCCGGACCGCTTTTTCCCACAATGATTCTGATTTGCGCTTTTCTTATGGTCTGGTCTTCAACCATGAGAAATTGGGGCTGTCTATGAGTCTGGAAGCCAACCGAGGCCGGCGGACGCCTTTCTTCTTCTACGGGTTTGACGGAACAGGTTTCTCCGATTCCACAGTCTACGACTTCCATCTGGCTAAAAGACTTTTTGACTGGAAAGACAACGGCAGGCTTCTTTTGAAAGCCGATGTAACAAACATAGGCGACACTCCCTCGGACAACCGGCGGAACAAAAACGAAGAAGGCCGGACTTTCAAAACAGGTCTGCGCTACGAGTACTGACCTTCGGCCTTTCGGCCTGAACTCCTCCCGGCTAAAACTTGGATTCGGCCAGGTTTTTTGCCCGGCCAAATCATCACCCTTTAGGTATAACATGTCCGCTTTCACTGCTGTCTATCTTCGGGAAATCCTTATCTTAAAACACCGCTTCAAGCGCCAGCTGGCCGGACAGGCCATATCCCCTCTTCTATTCATGCTGACGTTCGGCCTGGCTTTAGGCGGTTCCATGACTTTGGACGGACACACATACCTGGAATTTTTGATCCCTGGGCTTGCGGCCATGGCCAGCATGGTTCAGGGCTTTTCTCTGGCCGGCGACATCAATGTAGCCAGGTTTTACTACCAGGTCTTTGACGAAATCCAATCCGCGCCGGTCAGCCGTTTAGCTTATGTGTTAGGAGAATCTTTAGCCGGTCTGACCAGGGTTATGATGGCAGTTTTACTGGTTATAATTTTCGGATTTTTCTTCGGAGTCCGCTTAAACTACGGTCCTCTTTTTTTTCTCGCACTGATTCTGAACGGTCTGGCTTTTGCCGCTCTGGGGGTAGCCATGGCTATGCTCGTTAAATCCCACGCCGATCAAAGCCTTCTGACCACCTTTATCATCACCCCCATGTCCTTTTTGGGCGGCACATTCTTTCCTCTGGATCGTCTGCCTGGCTGGGCTCAGGACGCTCTCTACCTTCTGCCCCTGTCCCACGCCTCAATGGCCGCCCGAGCTGCGGCTTTCGGCCAGACTCCCTTCTGGGGCAGCTACGTTATTCTGACCGGATGTTTGATATTTTTCTTTGCTCTGGCCATGTGGACCATTTCCAAGGCCAAAGCTTAAAAAATGGATTTCAAAATATTATTGGAAACCGGGGCTTTGGGGGAGCCTTTTGACCGGGAATTCTGGTTGAAAACTAAAAAGGCTCTGGCTTTAACCGAACTTTTTCTGTCCGGGGAGGGAGAAGCCGAACTTCAGGCTGTAATGGGAATGGAACCAGCCCGAAAACTGATCTGGGAACTGGAGATTGATATCTTAGATGCTCCCTTGGAAGACATTAATTCTCTGGCCGAAACTTTGCCCGGTTTAACCTATTTAGAACCACAGCTTTTAAGGCTCCTGGCCTTAGGGGCGCTCCGGACTGTCCCGACTGTAGTTACCGCCGAACCCAATTTACTGGCCTGGCCGACCCGGCTGGCTCTTGGCGCCAGCAGCTCTGCCTGGCCTTTTCCCGTCCATCCCAGGGACCTTATAAAGCCATGTCACGCTCTTAGTTTTGATTCCTGGGCCCAAAGTCTCCGCCGGGAACTGGCCGAGGAGCTTTCCGGCAAAACCGGCCCTGAACTAAAAAGCTTTTTGCAAAAACTGAGGGATACTGAAGACTCAAATTCCAAAGACGCCTTCAGGGATGATTTACGGGACTTGAATCCTAAAACGGGAGATTTTACGTCCCGCCTTAAACTCTGGCGTTTAAGCCAGAATGACGGCGTCCCTGGTCCAGCCAATCATGACGCCCTCTAAGCAGCCAGAACCTGATAAGCCGCGGCCGGATAAAAAACTCCGCACCGGCTTTTCCACCGGCACGGCAGCCGCAGCGGCTGCGTTGGCCGCTGCTCTGGCTCTCCGGGACGGCCGGATTCCGGACCGGGTAACAGTCAGTCTGCCCGGAGGAAAAAAACTGACCATTCCAGTTTTTGAAGGCCAAATCAACGGACCCGTCCGGACGGTGGTCGTTAAAGACGCCGGCGACGATCCCGATGTTACCAACAAAGCCCACATCGGGGTTATTCTGGAAGAGAGACCAGGGGAACTGTCCGTGGTCGGCGGCTCCGGGGTCGGTCTGGTCACCAAGCCCGGCTTAGTCCTGCCTCCGGGCGAGTGGGCCATTAATCCAGTGCCCCGCCAGATGATCAGGGATAACCTGGCTCCTTTTTTGCCTGAGGTCGGTCTTAAAGTAACCGTCTTTATCCGGGACGGCGAAAAACTGGCTCAAAAGACTTTAAATCCCCGTCTTGGCATAGTGGGAGGCCTTTCCGTTTTAGGCACGACCGGTCTGGTCAAGCCCTTTTCCCACAGCGCTTACGTGGCCACCATTGACAGCGCTTTGTCCGTAGCCAGAGCCATGGGGTTATCCGAAATTGTCCTAACGACCGGCGGCCGAAGCGAACGCCTGGCCCGTGATTTAAGGCCTGATCTGCCGCCGGAAGCTTTTGTTCAGATGGCGGACTATTTCCAGGCCGCTTTAGATCTGGCGGTCAAAAAAGGCTTCGAGCGGATCGGTTTAGCCGTTTTCTTCGGCAAAGCCGTCAAGCAGGCGGCCGGTTTTTCTTGCACCCACGCTCACAAAAGTGATATGGATTTACAAGCCTTAGCCGGGTGGCTTTCATCTGTCCCGGAAAATGTCCGGGCCGACATAGCCAGGGCTCCAACGGCTCTGGCTGCTCTGGATATCCTGAAAACTTACAGGCAGACAGCCTCCATCCGGCTGGTGGCTCAAAAAATGGTCCAGTCGGCCCGGAATCTGGCCGGTCCTGAACCGGACATCTGGGCGCAAGTTATGGATTTTGACGGCACCGTTTTAGCCATGGCTAACTGAAAAAACAGAGGTCTTTTTGAACCAAACAAAAACTCTCCATTTAATTGGTATTTCGTCCCCTAAAGATCTGACGGAAGAACAAAAAAACATCCTCAAAGAGGCCGAAGTTCTGGCGGCCCCGGCCAGGCTTTTAAGCTTTTTTCCTGATTTCCCCGGCCTAAAATTGCCCTTAACCGGCTCATTAGCCGACTGGCTGGAGCGGATCGCCCAAATTTATCCCGGGGCCAAGACAGTTGTTCTGGCCTCGGGCGATCCCAATTTTTTCGGTCTGGCCAAAAAATTACTTACAAGGGTGGAACCGGAATCGGTCGTTATCCTGCCCGGACTAACAACTGTCCAAAAAGCCTTTGCCCTTTGGCGCAAATCATGGGCCGATACCGAAACCGTCTCTCTCCACGGCCGGGACAGCTGGCGGATTTTCTGGTCAGCTGTTTTCCGGCTGGCCCAATGGGGCGAATTGCTATGTGTATTTACCGATCCGGACAATACGCCGGCTAAAATAGCTAAAGCTTTACTTACTAAAGGCCTTACTAACTTTGCAGTCCATGTTTTTGAAGAGCTGGGCACCCAGGAAGAAAAAATAAGCCATCTGTCTTTGGACGAGGCAGCCGGCCGCTGTTTTTCTCCCCTGAATCTTCTGGTCTTGGAAGTAACCCAAAGACCTGCCCCAGTCACCCTAGGCGGACAGGAAGAGATATACGAACCGGAAAACGGTCTCATTACCAAAAAAGAGATCCGTTCGGTGGCTTTAGGCCTTATGGAACTTACCGGCCAGGAGACATTTTGGGATTTGGGGGCCGGAACAGGTTCGGTCTCAATAGAGGCCGGCCGCCTTTTGGAGTACGGAGAGCTGTGGGCAATAGAAAAAAATCCCCAAAGGGTTTTGACTATTGCTAAAAACTTATCTAAATTCGGACTGGCCCACTTAAATATTATCCAGGGCCGGGCGCCAGGGGCCCTGAAACTTTTACCCGACCCGGACCGGGTTTATGTCGGCGGCGGAGGTGACGATCTTCCGGCCGTCCTGGAAGAGACGTACCGAAGACTCCGTCCTGGCGGCCTAATCGTGGCAGCAGCCGTTGATCCGGTCCGCCTGACTCAGGCCGTCCAAGTTCTCTCCCGGAGCAGTCCGGCCCGGACCGTCCAGCTGTCGGTGGCCAGATCCCAGGAGCTGGCCCACGGTTATTACTTTAAGCCCCTGACCCCGCTCTGGCTTATTAAAGGCCAAAAACCTTTAGCCCGGTGATTTTCTTATGACAAATGAAGTGCTTTTTGTAGGCGCCGGTCCCGGCGACCCTGATCTAATTACCGTGGCCGGTCTTAAAGCCGTCCGTGCGGCCGACATTCTGGTCGTGGCCGGTTCTCTGGTTAATCCGGCTGTCTACCAGGAACGCAGGCGTTTGGCGCAGGTCGTGGACTCGGCTCCCCTGGCTTTAGATGAAATTTGCGAAATAATGATCCAAGGCTACCGGGACGGCCAAAAAGTGGTCAGGCTCCACACCGGGGATCCCGGTCTGTACGGGGCCATTTTCGAGCAGATGGCCATTTTGAAAAAAGCCGAGGTGCCATACCGGATCATTCCCGGTGTAACGAGCGCTTTAGCCGCCTCGGCCGCTTTGGGCCTGGAATGGACCGTTCCGGAAGTGACCCAGACTCTTATCTTATCCCGGGCTTCGGGGCGGACCGAAGTTCCCCCGGCCGAGGATCTGGCCTCTTTATGCGCCCACCGGGCCTCTTTGGCCCTCTATCTTTCGGCAGCCCGCGGCCCGGAAGTCGGCCGGATCCTCTCCCAAGCTTACGGCCCCGATTCGCCGGTCATTCTCTGCTACCGGATCACCTGGCCGGATGAGAGGATCGTCTGGACTACGGCCGCCGGGTTAGCCGAGACTTTAAACGAGGAAAAACTGGACCGACATACACTCATGCTGGCCGGCCCGGCGATTTTGGCTTTAAAATCCGGCCAGCCTGTACCTAAATCGCGCCTTTACGATTCCGCCTTCTCCCATAACTTCCGGACAGGCCGTCAAAAGTGACACGCCGGAAGACAGCCGTCTACGCCCTGACTGTCCGGGGACTTACTTTGGGCCAAAAGATTACGGCCGGATTTTCAGACAGTTATTACCTGAAACCGGATCTATTTGGTCCTCGGCGCTTGCTTAAAAATAACGAGTTCCGGCCTTTTGACGGTCTGGGCCAATGTCTGGCCGAGAATTTTGCCCATTATGACGGCCACGTGATCATCGGGGCCGTAGGTCTGACCGTCCGGCTCATAGCTCCTCTTCTAAAAAGCAAAATAACCGATCCGGCCGTCGTTGGTCTGGGGCAGGACGGCCGGTTTGCGGTCAGTCTTTTGTCCGGTCATTTAGGCGGCGCCAACGAGCTGGCCAAAAAAACAGCCTCTCTGGCCTGCGGTCAGGCGGTCATAACCACAGCCACCGATCTCTCGGGCAAACCGGCTCTGGAAGTTTTAGCCCGGGATAATGGCTTCAAAGTCGAACACTGGGCCAGTCTGGCCCCTGTGGCTTCGGCCCTGACCGAAGACGAAGAGGTGCCCGTCTTTGATCCCTTTAATTTGTTTAAACCTCTCTTAAGCCGCTGGCCGGAAAATTTTACAGACCTGAACTGTCCAGAGCGGGGCAGAGCCGGACCCGGTCTGTGGGTCGATTACAGGACAAGTCCGGACTGCCCGGAGACCTTTCTGGTCTTAAGGCCTCTGGGCTTGACGGTCGGTCTGGGCTGTCACCGGGACACAGATATTAGGGAAGTGGCCGAACTTTTTGACCGGACTTTTGAGGAGTTTTCTCTGGCTCCCGGTTCGGTCAGGGTTTTGGCAACCGTGGACAGAAGAGCCGAAGAAAAAGCTCTGCTCGATCTGGCCGAAAAATTAGATGTGCCTTTAATAAGCTATACCCCTCAGGAACTTAGCCCTGTGCCCGCTCCTAATCCCTCGGAGACGGTCAAAAAAAATATTGGAGTTGCCTCGGTATGCGAAGCCGCCGCTATTTTGGCGGCCCGGACGGGCCGCCTTCTTGTCCCCAAACAGAAATCCCTGAAGGCCACCTGCGCTGTGGCCCTGACAGACTGGAAATCATCGGCCTGGGCCCAGGCAGCCCCCAAGGCCTGACTTTTGAGGCCCGGGAGGCATTAAACCGGACTGAGGCGGCGGTCGGCTACGGTCTTTACATAGACCAGGCCCGGCCGCATTTAAACCCAGACTGCCGAATTATAGCCAGCGGTATGACCCGGGAAATGGACCGGGCCCAAAAAGCCATTGACCTGGCCAGAGAAGGCTTAAACACGGCGGTCATCTCTGGGGGCGACTCGGGAGTGTATGCCATGGCCGGAGCTGTCTTTGAGCTGGCCGCCGCCCAAAAGCTGCCTCTGGGTCAGAAGCCCGGGGAACTTTATATTAAAGTCATTGCCGGAATTCCGGCTGTCATTAGCGGAGCGGCTCTGCTGGGGGCTCCTTTAACCCACGATTTTTGCGCCATCTCCCTTTCCGATCGCCTGACCCCCTGGGAAGTGATTGAGAAAAGGCTGTCTTTGGCCGGCCAGGGCGGATTCGTCATAGCTCTGTACAATCCCAAAAGTCACGGCCGATCCTGGCAGCTGGCTAAAGCGGCCGAGATCTTAAGTCGGCATTTACCTCCCAAAACTCCGGTCGGTCTGGCCGGCCGGGTCGGCCGGGAGGGAGAAAAAACCCAAGTCACAACCTTAGATAAGCTGGCCGAAAAGGATGTGGACATGCAGACCCTGGTTATTGTAGGCAGCCCGTCCACCTTTGTTTACCGGAACTACCTCATAACGCCCCGAGGCTATATGGATAAATACTGGTCCGGAGAGTGATTTTTAATTCCGGCTGAAACCTGACAGCAGGCCCTGAAAAATTTCCGGTTTTTTCTGGTCCCGGTAAAAATTTTTAGATATTAAATTTTAATATATATTCTATTATATTAATGCTTAATAATACTTAATAGCTTATAAGCTGATGAACCGAATTTGAATGTCTAGCTTGAAGAATTAAAAATTAAATGTTATATTTTAGCAAAATATTCTCTTGGCGAATCGGTCAGCCGCTAGTTTTCCAATACGTCTATAAATGACCCCAAGAGGCGGAATTACTTACTTAAGAGGTCCTTTTTATTACCGGCCCTGCGCCGGGAGCGGATCTCGAACCCCTCGGTCAGCAGAGGAGTTCCTGATGTTAAAAACCATCTTCTTCGGACCCGGCCGGGTCCTGTGCGGGCGTTCCGTTTCGGAGAACAGCCGCAATCCCCGTTTCCGTCTGCCGTTTTACCGAAATCCGGGCCAGGTGACGGTTCTGGTTATTTCGGTCTTTTTCTGGGCCATGGTCATTACCGGGGGGGTCTTACTGACTACCCTGAACTCAAATGTGGATCCGCCCGCTCCGCCCCGGCCCAGGGAAGCGGAAACTGAGCCGCCTCCTGCTTCGGCTCCTGTTCCGGCCGAGCGGGCCGGAACAGGCAATAACAATTTAACGGCCTCATTGACACCGGCGGCGGTTTCGGCTTCCCCCCAGACTGCGGTCAGCCCGCCGGAAGCCACTCCCCTCTCCCCTCCGGAAATTTGGTTGGTCATTGTGGAGTCCATTCCCAAGTCTGCCCGGTCGGAAGCGGAAAAAGCCCAGGCCAGACACAAAATGCGCGGGGTGGAGCTCGACCTTCTGGACACAGACGCTTATCCTAAACTCAAAAGCGGCATGTGGACTTTAGCCCAGGGACCTTTTGACAGCAAAAAAGAGGCTGAGGCCGCCGCTTTAAGCCTGAAACCCAAAGTCAAAGATTTAATGGTCCGCCGGGGCTTATAATGGACGGTTTTTTTCAGGACAAGAAAAGCAGCGCCTCATTATCCATCATTTCCAACGCCGTTTTGATAGCCATTAAGCTGGCGGCCGGATTTCTGACCGGCTCGGTGGCTATTATTTCTGAGGCCGTTCACTCTTTTTTAGACCTTATGGCCGCTATGATGGCCTGGGGAGCGGTCCAGGTCTCGGACAGCCCGCCTGACTACGAACACCCCTTCGGTCACGGCAAAGCCGAAAATATCTCGGCTCTGTTTGAGGCGATATTGATTATAGTCGGCGGGATTTTTATCCTCCGGGAATCTATTTTAGGTATCATTGAGGGACGGCAGCTGCCCAGTCTCCACGCAGGCGTGGCGGTCATGCTTTTTTCCACAATTATTAATTTCTTAATATCCCGGCATCTTTTTAAAATCGGGAAAAAAAGCGGTTCCGAGGCTCTGACGGCTGACGCCTGGCATCTGCGGACCGATGTCTATACATCCATGGGCATTCTGCTGGCCCTTTTGACCATTGAAGCAGGACGCCTCATTAATCCGGCCTGGGATCTGTCCTTTGTCGATTCCGGCGTGGCCGGCCTGGTCTCTTTAATGATCATTAAAACAGGTCTGACTTTGGGCTGGGACTCTATGAAAGGTCTGGTCGACCACAGTCTGCCGCCCGAAGAAATAAAGCTCATAGTGGAGCATATTCAGGACTCGTACCCGGCTATACTTGGGTTCAGACGCTTAAGAACCCGCCGTTCCGGACCTTACCGCCAGGTTCTGGTGGATATTCTGGTGGATGAACATCTCTCGGTCGGAGAGGCCCATGAACTGGGCGTCAGACTGGCCTTAAGCATCAGGTCCCATTTTCCCCAGACCGATGTCACCTTCCACCTCGAACCGGTCAAACCGGCTAAGACGCCCGCAGAAACAACTTAAAAGATGCATTTTACCCGGGACTCCGGTTTCATATAAGAAGATTTCATTTTGCCGAACACATCTGACATTTTTATGGGCCAACCGGGCTCAAAGGGCCTGTTTTGCTGGTTTTAGGCTTGGAAAGCAGCTGCGACGAAACAGCGGCGGCCGTAACCTGCGGAGGCAGGGTGCTGGCCGAAAAAGTCCGCAGCCAGATAGATCTCCACCAAAAGTACGGCGGAGTGGTGCCGGAGATTGCCAGCCGGGCTCACCTGGAAGCGGTCGCGGCTTTGACCAGGGATGTCTTAAGTGAGGCCCGATTAAAACTTACGGAGTTGGACGGCCTGGCCGTAACCCAGGGTCCTGGTCTGGTCGGCGCTCTTTTAGTGGCCGTCAGTTTTGCCAAAGGTCTGGCACTGGCTACGGGCCTGCCTCTCACCGGGGTCAACCATGTTCAGGCCCACGCTCTGGCCCCGTTTCTGTATACCCAGGAACCTCCGCCTCCAAACCTACAGTTTCCGCTGGCGGCTTTAGTGGCCTCAGGCGGACACACCAGCTTGTTTTTTGCCGAAAATTACCTGCAATTTAAGCTTTTAGGCCAAACCTTAGACGATGCGGCCGGGGAGGCTTTTGATAAGTTTGCCAAACTGCTGGGTTTAGGCTACCCGGGCGGGGCGGTCACGGAAGAACTGGCCTTAGGAGGCAATCCGGGCGCTTTCAGCTTAACCCGGCCAATGCTCAAAGACGGACTTAATTTTTCCTTCAGCGGCCTGAAAACCCAGGTCATGGGCCTTTATAAAGAGCATAATCTGGAAAATGAGCCGGCCTCAAGTCAGGCCTTAAAAGATCTGGCGGCCTCTTTTCAGGCGGCGGCCGCAGAAGTTTTGGTGACCAAACTGGTATCGGCTGTAAAAAAGACCGGAGCCTGCGGGGCGGTTATCTCAGGCGGGGTTGCCTGCAACAGGGTCTTAAGAAAAGAAGCTCAGACGGCTCTGGACAAGATAGGCTGTCCTCTGTGGGCTCCCAAACCGGTCTGGTGCGCCGACAACGGGGCCATGATTTCTTTTTTAGGCCAGAAGCAATTGGAGAAAAAACACCTTCTTCTGCCTCTTTCGGCCGAAGCTCTGCCCCGCTGGCCGGTGGACAGTGCCCTCGCCTAGGCAGACCTTAAAAGATCTGGGGCTGGCTCCCAGCCGCTACAGAGGCCAGAACTTTTTAAAAGACCCCAATACGGCCAGAAATCTGGCAAAACTTATCATGGATCAGGGTCAGGAAAATATTCTGGAAATCGGGCCCGGCCTGGGCGCTCTGACCAGACCTCTTCTGGACCTGGGAGCTAATATCTGGGCCGTGGAACTGGACAGAGGCCTGGCTGAATCCTTAAACGGCTGGCCGGAAAGCCGGACGGGGCGCCTGAAAGTTTTTCAAAAAGACATCTTAGAGACTGACTTAGAGGAAACCGGCCCTGGCCCCCGGACTGTGGCAGGTAATGTGCCCTACAATATCTCCACCCCTATTCTCTTCTGGTTTTTAGGTCAAATCCCCAAAGCCCAATCCGGGGTTTTTACTTTGCAAAAAGAAATGGCCTTAAGACTTACGGCCCAAGCCGGACAGGAACATTACGGCCGTCTGGCCGTGGCCATGAATCTGTGGCTGGAAACCCGACTGGTCTTAGATATTCCTGCCGCCTCTTTCCAGCCCCGGCCTAAGGTCCAAAGCGCGGCCGTTGCCTTAAAGCCTAAAACTCCCCCGGACATAAGCCTGGCTGCTCTTGGCCGTCTGACGGCCGCCTCTTTTCACAGCCGCCGGAAAACTTTGTTCAACAACCTGGGCCCGGTCTACGGTCCGGAAAAAACCAGGGCCGCTCTGGCCGCTCTGGCTATTGACCCGGGCATCAGAGCCGAAAGACTGTCCCCGGAAATCTTTGCTGAACTGGCCAAAATTTTAGATAATGAGCCAGGGGGAGCATAATTTCGCCAAAAGATCTGTTTAGGGCTTTTAGTTGAAACTCGGTTTTGGCCTCAGAGCGTTCCAAGGGCCAGGCGTCTTCATAAGTAAATATGTTTTGCCCGGAACCAAGATGCCCGGGCGATTTCAGCCTCCCTGCCCAATTTTCGAACATGGGCGATGAGCAAAAAACCAAAAGATTTTTTAGTCCGGCCCCAAAAAAACTAAATCCAAAAAAAATCCAGACCGTGCTATACTGGGGCAAAAATAGCCTGAATATCGTCCTGGCCGGGCTAAAATCAAAAACGACCCGGACAGATTTAATCAGGCTTTTCTATGTCCGAAAGTTAGTTGCCATATTAAATATTGTAAATAGATATTTTTTATTTATAATATCTAATTATTTACCATTAATGATTATTTTTAATTTAGGCTATTTAGGTTGTCCTGTGGCCATAACCGCGCTAAGAGGTTTTTACTGTGTCTGAGGCTCAGAAGGCTGAATTAACAGCCGACCAGGTAGAGAGACTAATTGAGGCTACCTACACTAACGTGGGGGTTTTTGTTCGGGATACCGAGGTGGCCCCTGAACTTTCCGCCAAATACCAACCCGGACTTATTTTTCGGGAAAAAGGCCTGACTTACTCAAGTTTTCGGGTCGGCGGACAGACGGCCAATGTCCGTTATGTCATATTCTCCAACCATCTGATCAAAAAGTACCCTGATCCCGAGAATTACGGCCTTTGTCTGGCCGGTAAAGGCGCGGTCTTCAAAGTTCTTGGCCGCCATGATTCGGACGGCCGCAGCTTTATAATCCTTCTTCACCTGCCTGACGAAGATTACTGGAAATATTTTCAGGACTACGAATCACCGGTGGATCAGGATATGGTCAAAAGCTGCCTGGATTGGCTAAACGTCATGGCGGAAAAGCCGCCGATCCCCGAACTGACTGCTGAAGAGTGGGTTGATTCCTGCAAATATCCCATGGGCATTGATGATAACGGGGAATTTTTCCCGCTGTAAATCCCGGGGTTGATCCATGGTTAATCCCGGGAAGAACACCCGGGACTTAATGTCCGTCATCTTGAACCGGAAATTTCAAAAATTCCGGTTCATTTTTTTAAACCTGCCGGAACCCGAAAATCTCAGAAACCGCAAAACGTACACTTACTGGCGATGAAAACCAATATTCGTTTTGAGTTAGTTAATGGGAGTCCTGAAATCCGCTGGAAATAAAAAAGGTAACCTGGCAACATCTGTATGCTGCGTCGCTACGTTTCTAAAGGCACACTTTTCTTACGGCATGCCACCGGCTTTAAAAAATATTGCATTAAAAACAAATTATGACCGACATCAGAGGAATAAACGAACTTTGCTGATGGAAACCAAGCCTGCATTAATGCAATTTAAAATGTTTCTGCCAATATTTATACATTACATCTCTTAACGTATATCAAGACTGCAGACAATAAATTTCAGCTGAATTACCTTGGAAAGAAAATTTATGGAATTTTTTACAGTCAGGGCTGGTGTGAGAAAATCTCCTATGACCGATTTAATTACAGTCAATACGTACAATACATTGCCCGCTTGTTCAAATACCAATGCCCAGAATATGAAACTTAGTGCTGTGGATTTAACCTGGCTGATTTCAGCAAAGCTACAAAAAATTCTCTTCCGGCGCTGTATCGGAATTCAGAAGGTATCATTGCAAAACTGCCGGATGATTCACCTGACGATTTGACAACATTTGATCCTCACTCCATACTGGATTTAATTGAAATCATTGGCGAAAACTGTAAGGGTAATGAAAAGATTTATTACCATAGTTTTTGCGGGCATCACCATTTAAAACTATTGGATACAAGGAATATTTTTAAAGATTTCCGTGAGGCTATTAACACAAAATTTACTGTCACTGGTTTGCTGTATGAACTTACAGACACTAAGAAAGTTGGACGTGTCATTCAGCACAGCACTTTTTCACCTTCGGTTGAATCTAACATTAAGTCAATCAAAGAACAAGGACTTAATGATTTACTGAATGATGCCTGTAATCTGTTCAAAAGCCGTGAACCAAAAAACACCAAATTTGCCGTAAAATATCTTTGGCATGCCTTTGAACGCCTTAAAACTTACTACGCCCCGTTAGATAAAAAAGAATCAAGCGATAAAATTATAAACGATATGAGCTGTTCTCAAGAAGAAATCAAAACGATTTTTACTGATGAATTTGATAAATTAACAAAAATTGGCAACAAATTTACAATCCGTCACTCTGAAATCGGTATAATAGAGATTAACGATCAACGGCATTATGATTATTTCTTCAATCGTTGTCTTGCGTTAATTGCAACTGCAATTCAGCACCCCGAAGAATGAGCCTCAAATTTATGCGGCTATTCTGTCCGTAAGCAGCATTATATTTAAGAATAGGCATTTCAGCCTAAATTAACCGCCACAAGATCTAAAATGAGATCTCATGGTAATGATTCTGGCAGGGATTACCTTGACAGACCAGCATAACACATCTATTTAAATCCAGAATAATCCCGGCCACTGTGGACCCGGCTGAGGTCTCTTTTTCTCCTTTAAAGTAATGGGCGCAGATGGATCTGGGGTGATTAGTATGATCTCTGGTTATACTTTTAATCATTTCCAGATCTATACGGCCGTGATTTTGTTTTAAGAACCTAGATGCCACTTCCCGCCGGACATAAGAGCCGCCATGGCACAGCCAGTTGGGGGCCTCAAAATTCCTCATAAACGGTTCCAAATAATGGTTCGTGTGGGCTACCGCCCCGTCAATGGGAATTAAAAAATACTGCCCGGCCGAAAGCTCAAGGCAAAAACCAAGTCCGTCCCGGCTGGCCAGCTGATAATTCATACCTGCGGCTCGGGAGGTAAAAACAATGACGCCAAAAGCATCCCCAAGTCTGTCCTGAGCTAAAGCCTGACGGACAATGAAAGGATAAATGACTCCTGGCCTGGCATCTTTGGCCACCAGCTTATTGATGACTAAACCCACTCCCCGGTCGTTTAAGCCGTTTAAGCCCAAAATCCCGGCCATTGTGTAAACAATTTCCGACCCGCCCGGCCTTTTGATTTTTAAGACAACGTTATACTTACCGTAAAAAGGTTCCATATCATAAGTCTGAGCCAAATACGTCTGACCGTCTTTCGCAGCTTCTGGAAGAATATTAAAACTTGTACACCCCCATAGTGGTTTGGCCAGAAGCTCGCCTCCCAAAGCCGGAGGCCTTAGATCCTCAAACTCTAAAAATGAGTTCAAAAACAAAATATCATCAAATTCCAGCCCTGACCCTTCAGCTATACCCGCCATCTCCTGACACAAAAGCGGTGAGTAGCGGTTTAAAGCGGCCAAATTTCTGCGGGTAAAATCCAGAAGATCCTGGCGGGTGGCTTTAAAGGCCATATTTTGGGCGTGGATCTCAAAAGCCTTTTGATAAAATTCCCGAATCCGCTCTTTTAAGGCCTCGCCGTGGGCCCGGCCAAGACTGCGGCCTTCTCCGGTCAGTTCCAAAACAGGCATAGAGGACATAATTTCACCAACGGCTGTATTTTTAAAAAAGCTGTCTGGATTTAGACTAAAATATCTTGATAGAAAAAAGAGGGGCCAAACGCTCTCTTTTTCTGGAACCGTCGCTCCAATTACTTTAAGGGATTTGGCCCCGAACTCGCGCGGCTGCCGGCTGCCTTTTGCAAGATTATCTCAGAAAAGATCTGAAGTCAGAGCTTGACAAATAAGACAGATATCCTGATACAAGCCAGCGATATATTTGATTTTAACACTTGGAATGGGTAAAGCAAGAAATTTTTCGGCTTTTAATTAGATCTTAGTTTATAAAAAAATGTGAATAGCTAATTTTATTATTTTAATTAACTATATTATTTTATAATAAATATCAATAATCTATCAATTTATTAGTCTATTGATATAATAAAATAGTTTAAAAAACTATATTAAACTATAATTACTTAAAAAGTTGTTAATTATTTTAATTTACTATTTTTTTAAAAATTTACTGTCTATAAACATTTTAATATAAAGAATTTACATAAAAAATTTGATATAGGAAGAAGATGGATCTGGATCATCATAGACGCCTCTTCTCGTGCATAAAAAGTTTCCATGGGGTGAGGTAAGATTGAAGACGCCGTGTCAGTGATGAAAGATGTTACTAGTCGGCTGGCCGAAAAGCCTTTGTCTGTGCCGGATAAATTGGCTCACTACACCTCTGCGTCAGCCGAAGCTTATCATACCAAAGTCGGTATTCCCATTACTGGTGAACGCGGTAGGCCAAGAAAACCCGAAATAGTAATTGATGATGATCTTAACTATGCTATTGACAATTTTCCAGTACGTAAAAACTCAGGCCAGTACAGACCTTTGAACGGATACGTGGCCTTCAAAGAAACAGGACCTCTCAGGCCTGCCGGGAGCCAAAACATTCAACCTCATTAGTCAGTCAGATGACTTAATTCTCTGAGGTCAGCCTATAAAAATCCGCCTTCATATATGTTTTTATCTACAGCCCGATTAATAAAAACTTGATTATTCCAGCAAGTCAGATGATTATTTCCTAATAATTTATAAACTTTTCGCCGAAAATTTCTTTTATACTGCTGCTGCGGAATATCGCAGCCGCCCTGCTGGCCGGAGCATTCTTTTCTGCTGCTAATCAAACGGCCGGCTGACCGGCCGCCTCCAGCCAGGGAGCCATAAAATCACGGCAGCAGCCGCCGTCCGTAAGATGCCTGACTAAAGCGCTGCCAAAGATTACCGCTTCCGGCAGTCTGGCCAAGCCGCTCAACTGACTGGGTTCTTTGACACCAAAACCTAAAGCCAAAGGCAGATCAAAGGCTGCCCTGGCTCGGGCCAAAGTGGCCTTAACTTCCAGCGGCAGTCCTTCTCTGACTCCGGTCGTCCCCAAAACCGAAACCACATAAACATAGCCTTGAGCCACCTGGGCATACTTGCCCATCCGCTCACTGGTGGTATTGGGGCCGACCAAAACGATAAGATCTATACCGGCCACCTCAAAAGCCGCCCTGAAATTTTCCGACTCTTCCAAAGGAACATCGGGCACAATCACGCCGCTGACCAAAGGCTGCATGGCTCGCGCCAGAAGTTCGAGACTGACCAACACCTTTTCCGATAAAGTCTGTCCGGCTGCTTCTGCCCAGGCGTACTGCAGAAGGGGGTTGGCGTAACTCATCAGAACAATCGGAGACCTAAAGCTATGGCGGGCCAGGCCGTTTAAGATCCACTCCAGGTTAACCCCGTCGGCCAAAGCTTTCTGGCTGGCTGCGGCTATCACCGGACCGTCGGCTACCGGATCGGAGAAAGGCACCCCAATTTCGAGAATATCGGCACCGTTATCGTCCAGTTCCTTTAAACAGTCCCAAAACTTGTCCGGATCGGGGCAGCCGGCGGTCAAAAAAGGGATTCTGGCCGGACGCTTAACCCGGTTAGCTTTGGAAATGGCCTGAGTCAGTCGGGATTGGGAACGCATAATATGGGCATCCTTATTGAAAAACTAAAAATCAATCAGTCAACTTTAAGATTTTCCAGAACAATTTCTAAATCTTTGTCACCACGGCCGGAAAGACAGATCATAACTTCCGCCCCCAAAGAGAGCCGGTCTTTATTTTTTATGACCCAGGCTAAAGCGTGGCTGGATTCCAAAGCCGGGATAATCCCCTCGGTCCTGGTTAAGGTCATAAAGGCCTCCAAAGCTTCCCGATCGTTGGCCAGACCGTACTCCACCCGGCCGATGGAATGTAAATAAGCGTGCTCTGGACCTACAGACGGATAATCCAGACCGGCTGAAATAGAATGGGAAGGCAGAACCTGACCGTCGCGGGTCTGAAGGAGCATTGACCTCTGGCCGTGCAGAATGCCTAACCGGCCCAGATTGATGGGAGCGGAATTGTAGCAACCGATTTCACCGGAACCGGCCGCTTCCACCCCGACCAGCCTGACTTTAGAGGAAATAAAGTTTGCAAAAGCCCCGATTGAGTTGGAACCTCCGCCGACTGCAGCCACAACCACATCCGGCAGCCGGCCCACCACATTGGAGTACTGCTCTTTGGCCTCTTTGCTTATAATAGCCTGAAAATCCCTGACTAAAGTAGGAAAAGGATGAGGACCGGCCGAAGTACCGAAACAATAGTGGGTCGTCTTCTGATTTGTCAGCCAGTAGCGGAGGGCTTCATTAATGGCGTCCTTTAAAGTCCTGGTGCCGTCTTTAACAGCTATAACCCTGGCGCCCAAAAGTTTCATGCGTTCAACATTCATCTTCTGGCGGACCACGTCCACTTCGCCCATAAAGATGACCGCATTAAGTCCAAGCCGGGCTGCGGCCGTAGCTGTGGCCACTCCGTGCTGTCCGGCTCCTGTTTCGGCCACCAGTTCGGTTTTGCCCATTTTTTTGGCCAGCAAAGCTTGGCCCAGAGTATTATTTATCTTGTGAGCGCCGGTATGGAGCAGGTCTTCTCTCTTTAAGCGGATAGATAAACCCAGTTCCTCGGACAGCTTCGGGCAGCGGGTCAAAGGAGTCGGCCGGCCGGCATACTGCGTCAGAAGGTAAGTCAGTTCAGCCTGAAACCCGGGGGTGGGCCTGATAACCGACATGGCCTCTTCAAGTTCCTCCAGAGGCGGCATCAAAACTTCCGGCACGTACTGTCCGCCGAACTCGCCGAAATAACCGGCCATAGGACTTTTTTTCATTGAGCCCGCATCCTTGTCTGACACCCTGACGAGAGCTGCCATCAAATTTTGGATAGCCTCCCGGCTTTTGACTCCTGGCCTTATTTCCACTCCAGAATTAAAATCCAGACCTAAAAACATGGGATCTTTGTTGGGCCAGTACCGGCTCAAATCTTCCGGGGTCAGCCCCCCGGCCAAAAGGTACGGCTTAGGCGACCGGCTAAGACCGGCCAGAGAACCGATTTTCCGATTGTGTCCGCCGCCGGAGGTACCGGAATCAAATAAAAACAGACTGGCCGCAGGGGCCCATTTTTCCATTTCGGCAGCCAGTTCGGCCTTATCTTCGTAGCGTTCCGGCCAGAAGACTTTAATGACCCGTTCCGGTCCGACGGCCCTGGCATCCTCTAAATCCTGCTCCCCGTGCAACTGGGCTAAATCCAGCTGGGCTTGGTCCATAACGGCCAGAATCTCCGGAGCCTTCTGGCTGATAAAAACCCCGACCCGAAAACAGCCCGGAGTCTTTAAGTGCTTGACCTGGAGCGGTTCGACCGAGCGGGGACTCGGGGGATGAAAAATAAACCCGACTAAGTCGGCCCCTAACCGGGTACAGCTGGCTGCGTCCAGGCGTCCGGTCAGACCGCAAATCTTAATGACCGGTTTGACCATAGACTCAGGCGAAAATTTTTTTGTTTTCATCCGACTCTTCGGCGTAAAAACCCCGGCCGAATGGCCGGGAAGGATCCGCCGCCTCCTGAAATTTAGTTTGATTTAGAAACAAAGTATCCGATCCGGCCGGCCTCTGAATCAGGCGGCCGCATTCAATGGCAGCGGTGACCGGCCGGAGTGCCTGTGGCCGGCCAGATGAACTGGAAGTCCGAACAGCCTCCCGTCCGGGACTACTCCAGGCCTGCTGGCCTTTCGGTACGCAAGACCGAGCCGGGTCTCCTGTTCGGAACCCAAAGCCATTTTCGGCTGCCGCCTTCTGCGGTCAGCCCAGGACTTTTGCAACCCACCTGCTTTAGCTGGGAGTGATCGACATTGACCCTTATTTTACTTTCTTGGGGAAAAAGTTAAATACTTATCCCGAGTGGGCAAATTAATTGCCCCAGAAAGCTTAGGAAAAAACCTAAAATCCCAAATCAAAATCCCAATGAAGAGCATTTTAACACTTAATGGACAGCCATGTCTTGTGTTAATTTTCGAAGGGCCTCTTGGGGCTGACCTGACTTCATTAAAGCCGTCCCCACTAAGACCGCCCCGAAACCTAAGTCCCGGACCCGGACCAGTTCCTCAGGCTTCGACAAGCCGCTGGCCGCAATCCAGAACTCGTTATCTAAAGGCGGATATTTTTTTATAATCTCTGCCGACCTGTCCGGGTCAATTTTTAAAGTTTTCAGATCCCGTCTGTTGACCTGAATTATCTCTGCCCCGGCCTGTCTGGCCAATTTCAGCTCATCAGGTTCAAAAATTTCCACTACCGCTCGGAGGCCAAAGGATGAAGCCAGGGAAATGAGTTCCTGCAATAAGCCAGCCTCCGGGGTCAACCTGACAATCAACAGCACGGCTGAAGCCATTGTAATCGAAGTCTGGACAATCTGCAGGGGGTGAAAAATAAAATCTTTCCGGAGAAGAGGTATTTCAGCTTCAGCCATTATTTCCAAATAACTGAGGTGCCCTTTAAAATACTTCTCCTCAGTTAAAACCGATATGGCGTCGGCCGCCCGGTAAGCCCGGGCCGCTCCCAATGGTTCCAAAGTCAGATCTATATCGCCTAAACTGGGGGAAGCTCTCTTATACTCCGCAATCAGCCCCAGACCTCTTGTCTGCCGGCCGTTTTTTAAACTTGCCAGAAAATCAGGCCGTACGGACGGGACCGGGCCAGGTAATCTTCCGGCAGGCGGATTGGCCGTAAGGGCCTCAATTTCTTCTCTCTTGGCCTCAAAAAATTTAACTAAATCGCCTGAAGGTTTATTCATCCGGCTCTTCGGCGTACCCCCGCAGCCGAAAGGCCGGGGAAGCGACACCGCCTCCTGAAGTTTATTTTAGAAACAAATTGTCCGTCTTTCCGCTCTCTAAATCAGGCGGCCGTATTTATAAAAAACGGCGGGCCGTGCGCCTTTGACCAGTTAAATGACCAGGAATGCCGGGCGGTCACCTGTTCGGGGTGAATTCCGGCCTGCCGGCATTCCGGTCCGGCAGCCAGAACCAGGTCTCCGGTTCGGAACCAAAATACTCTTTTGAATCCAGGCAGACAGCCTCCTGGCCGGCCGTAACTTTAAAGTCCGGTCCGCTGATATTTCCCGCCCGCAGCAGACGTTCATCAAAGTCGACTTTTCCGAACTGATGCGCTGACTGCCTGACCGATGCAGACATCATCCAATGCCTGCGATTCGGGACACCGAATCTTGACCTGCTGAACTTGGCCGGTCCGCCGGTGCTCTTAAAAGCAGGCCGCCCGGTATTCTTCCAGGGCTGCTGTCAGGCCCGGCCTTTGCTAGGGTGATTGCAAAAGTCACTCAAGTAAAAGCCAAAAATCTTAAAAACATTCCCTAGGGCAGCAGTTTCCGGCCAACGCCAGATTCGACAGCTGCTCGGGCTTTTTTTACCGCCGCCTCCATCGTCCCGCCGTCCAGAAGGAAAAAGGCCGCAGCCACGTTAAATATCAGCATATCCCGCATGGGTTCAGATCCTTTACCGGTCAGAAGCAACCTTAAAACCCTGGCCCCGTCTGTGGGATCTTTAATAGTCAGGTCAGACGGTTTGGCTTCAGCCAAACCGTAATCTCTTGGATCAAAGACAGCTTTTTCGATTTTATTATTATAAACAAGCCTGACCTGAGCCGGACCTATGGTGGTCAGTTCGTCGTAGCCGCCGGCCCCGTGGACCACGGCCGCCGTAACTGAACCTAAACGGGCTAAAGCTCCGGCCATGAGATCCAAAAGTTCCGGCCGGTAGACACCTATCAAGCGGTGGGTAGGCCGGGCCGGATTGACGAGTGGCCCTAAAATATTGAATAAAGTTCTGACCCCCAGTTCCCTTCTGACAGGCATTATATGCTTAAAAGCCGGATGATACTGGGGAGCGAAAAGAAAGACAAAATTACTTTTGGCTAAAGTGTCCGGAATTTCCGTAACCGGCAGTTCTATATTAAAGCCCAGTCTTTCCAGGACATCAGCGCTGCCGGACCTGGACGAAACCGAACGGTTACCGTGTTTTAAGACCTGATAACCCATAGCCGCACAGGTAATGGCTGTAGCCGTGGAGCAGTTAAAGGAAAAGCGGTTGTCGCCTCCTGTGCCCACCACATCCAAAACGGTTCCCTCAACCGGAGGAACCATCTGAGCCCGGTTTAGGACAGCCTCTGCTGCTGCGGCCACTTCCAAAGGTGTCTCCCCTTTTGTCCGGAGAGCCAGAAGAAGAGCTCCGGCCTGAGCCATTGTCATTTCCCCACTCATGAGCCGTTCAAAAACCTGGGCCGCCTGCTCCTCGGTCAGATCCGCACCTAAGCCTAAAGCCTCAAAGATCTCCGAAATAGGTCTTGGAGTCTCGGCAGCCGGAGTCTGGGGTGCGCCCGGTCCAACTAAAAAATTACCCAAAAGGTTCCGGCCCTGGGGCGTTAAGACCGATTCCGGATGAAACTGGACCCCGGACCAGGGCAGATCATTGTAGGCTAAAGCCATGATCTCGTTTTCCGGGGTCCGGGCCGTAACCTTAAAACCGTATCTCTGGCCGGGCTGAGGTTCGGTCACCAATAAAGAATGGTAACGGCCCACAGTCATGTTCTGGGGCAGTCCGGCAAAAAGACCTTCGGCTTCATGGGTAATGGGCGAAGTGCGGCCGTGCATGACCCGGTCGGCCACGATGACCTGAACTCCGGCAAATTCCCCTAAGATCTGATGACCTAAACAGACTCCCAAAACCGGCACCGGTTTGGCTCTTTTAGCCAGTCTTTCCAGAAACTCCAGGCTCAGCCCGGCTCCTTTGGGGTGTCCGGGGCCCGGAGAAAGACAGACTTTGTCCAATTCCTGACTTTCAGCCAAATCCAAAAGGTTGCAGGCATCGTTTCGGACCACAGTCGGATTTTGACCCAGACCCTGAAAGGCCTGAGCCAGATTGTAGGTAAAAGAATCGTAATTATCAATTATAAGTAACACGGCCGTCTCTCCTTTTTAATTAGTCAGGGCAGATTTAACCGCAGCGGCCTTACTCAGGCATTCCGTCCACTCCCGAACCGGCTCAGAATCGTAGACAATTCCGGCTCCGGCCCGCCAGTAAGCTCTGCCCTGCCGGACCCACAGACCCCGGATGGTGATACCAAGATCTAAATTAACCTCGACCCGGTCCAACCCCAGCCAGCCGATAGCGCCGCCGTAAGGCCCCCGGTCGGCTCTTTCCAGGTCGGAAATAAGTTCCATGGCTCTGATTTTAGGTGCCCCGGAAAGAGTTCCGGCCGGAAAAGCGGCCTTAATGACTTCTAAAGCGTCATTGCCCGGAGCCAGATCGGCCCCCAAGTGGGAAGTTAAATGCATAACGTGGGAAAACCTCTCCACTTCCATAAACCTTTGAACTTCCACTGAACCGGGGGTGGCGATACGGCCTAAATCGTTGCGGCCCAAATCAACCAGCATGACGTGCTCGGCCTGCTCTTTGGGATCGGCTGCCAGTTCCATTTCAAAAAGATCGTCTTCGCCTTTGTCCTGGCCCCGGGGTCTGGTGCCGGCAATGGGACACAGACGCAGCCGGTTTTCCTGGCAGCTTATTAAGACTTCCGGAGAGGAGACTGCCAGACAGATTTCCGGTAACTGAAGGTAGAACATGTAAGGAGAGGGATTTAAGCGTCTGAGTCTTCGGTAGACATCAAAGACATTGCCGGCCATAGGCTTTTCAAAACCGACCGATAAAACAACCTGGATAAGTTCCCCCTGGGCTATGAGATCCCGGGCCAGACGGGCGGTTTTTATAAATTCATCTCTGGAGGGATTATTGGTAATAACGTCTGGTCCCACCGGAAACTGCGGCCGGACCTGAAGTTCCAGGGGCGGTCCGCCCAGAGAAAGTTCAGTCAGCCGATTATAGACGTGGTCAAATAAATAAACCGTACCCGGCAGAACCAAAGAGGCCTCGGCCGATTCCGGCGGCAGTCTCCGTTCCAGACAAGGTTCCATAAGCCCGGCCAGACCGTAACCCAGATAGCCGTACAAAGCTCTGGTAATGGGCGGTAAATCTCCGTGCGAAGAATCTGGTTCGATACTGACTTCCTTCATGACAGCCCTAAGTCCCTCCAGAAAGGGTTGACCCTGGAAAACCAGAAGAGGGACCAGCCGGGGATCAACTGTTTCCAGTTCCAATAAGCCCTTCCGGCAGGTTAAGGTCAAAAGGGCCCCTTCCCCGACCAGACTGTAACGGCCCCAACGTCCGCCCACCTCGGCGCTTTCCAGTAAAAGTCCTGACCTCTGGCTGCCGATCTTTTCCAAAAAGATACTGACCGGGGTAGCCACATCACTTTCCAAAAGGTGGGATTTTTGTTTAAGTATGATCATTTTGGCTCCTAAAGGGGGAAATTGGGCAACAAAAAACCACGGCTAATAACCGTGGTTTCATCTGACTTGCCGATAAAAAATCTAAGGCCGGCCGTCCACGCCACCACAGTTAAAGTCCGACCACCACCAGAACCCTTCCAGAGCAAAAAACCGGCTCCCGGCTATGTCAGTACAGGAAAATAACATGGTACCTTAGAGTCAAAAGAAAAAAATATCCTTGAGAAGGCTGCCGTCAGTATTTCGTTTAAATAATGGCCTTTAAAGCGGTCAAATAGTAAACCTAAAAAAAGGGCAAGTCAAGTATTTTTGGGAAAAAATCAGCCCCCAAAAACAACCGCCTCTCTCTTTACAAAATGGAGCTTCTTATGCCGGAACCGACACAACTTCCTTAATACCGGGAATCTCGTCTCGGAGAACCCGCTCCACCCCGTGCTTTAAGGTCTCCTGAGCCATGGGGCAGCCGCAGCAAGCCCCGACCAAGCGCACGGAAACGACTCCGTCTTTAACATCTACCAGCTGAATATCACCGCCGTCAGCCACCAGGGCCGGCCGAACTTTACCCAGAACAGCCTCGACTTGTTCTTTGGTCATCAGTTAACTCCTTAAAGTCTTAAATATATCCCCTCCCGGACTTTTAGTCCGGACAGGGAAAAAAAACGGCCAACTAATAAGTTAAGAAAACTTTTTAGTACCGGCCCCGGAAGAAAACATTAGAGTTTTTAGGCTAAACCATTTAGCTCTCAAAAATATAATAATGGCTGGAAGCCTAAAAATCAAGGCCTCTCAAAAGTTTTAAACCATTAAAAGCCGGATTTGGCTTCAAAAAGGACACAAATAGCCGGGAAACTATAAAAAACCTTTATAACTTAGGGAGCCAGTGTTTCCCGCAGATTTGCCGGGCTGACATTGTCTACACCAGCAAAACCCTTATTGCCGTACGTCACCCGCGCCGGAGGCAGCATGTTCCTCAGATGCGCCTTACCGTCAATGGCTGCACCATTTTCCACCTTTGACTCCGTTAAGCGGCGCCGCCAGCAGGCGAGGCAATATTAGACCTTTGTCTGCAGAAAATCATGATAAAAAGACATTTTTTCCAAGGCCCTCACAGCCTCATCAGGCAAAAGACGGGTTTTCGGCAACTTAGAGCTCAACCTAAATCAGTAAAACAGGCAAACACATAAAATATGTTGTAAAAACAACGAACAAAAGGAGCACCAGAAGGATTTTAGTTGTTTTTTCAACTAAAATCGTAAGAAATTTACAATTATTGTTATATTCCCCATTGACAAATTTCTAGAACCATAATAAACTAAAAAAAACAGAAATTCAGCTGGCTGGATGACCGTTTAGGATCATTTTGGTTAATTATCATGATGCCAAATATGGCATATTCTAAATTATTCATTTAAAAAAATTGTCAATACTGTTATCATCGTAATTAAAATAAACAATATATTTACCCGGGAATTACCTTGCGTTGGTCTGAGGGTAAGGCTGACACTCTCAAATTTAGGAATATTTTAGTAAATAATGAAAATTAAAACTAATATTTTAATTTTACTATTTTAAAAAATGACTTAAATATCTAATACAAAATTTTTTAGCTATAATAAAGTAAATAAAAATTTTTAAATTAGTAAAATAACTTAATAGATCAATTTTTGTGTAAATATGATTCTTTATTAGTGCGGGTTTTTAAGCTGTGACTTTCCGTTCGACATCTTTAAACAATAAGTCTGATGGCGGTTTTATATTACGCTGGTCAGTACTATATATAGCAGTCATTATTTGCTCATTTTTATCACTTGGTGTTGGACGTATTTCTATACCCTCCGGGACGCTGGTCAGTATTTTTTTGTCCAAGCTGAATCTGGCGGTCTCTGACTGGGATCCTGCTTTGGAAACAGTAGCTCTCAATGTCAGGCTGCCGCGTGTAGTTTTGGCAGTATTAGTTGGCGGAGCTTTGTCGGTATCAGGAGTTTCCTATCAAACTTTGTTTAAAAATCCCATGGTCTCTCCGGCCATTTTGGGAGTATCAGCTGGAGCCGGGTTTGGAGCCGCTCTGGCCATGATTAACAGCGCTTCCTGGTGGCAGATACAGATGCTGGCTTTCATTTCTGGTCTAATCGCCGTTTTGGGCGCTTATTTGATCGCCTGGATTTTCGGCCGTCAGGAACTGACCGCCCTGGTTCTGGCCGGAGTTATTGTCTCCAGCCTTTTTGGAGCTCTTCTGTCAATTCTAAAACTCCTGGCCGACACTGACAGCGCCTTACCGTCAATTGTTTTCTGGTTAATGGGCAGTCTTTCACGTGGCTCCAACCGGGATGTATTTATCATGCTTCCAGCGCTTTCAGTTTCTCTGGGAATACTTTTTTTGTTTCGCTACCAAATAAACGCTTTATCAGCTGGCGAGGACGTGGCCGCAACTCTTGGCGTCAACGTCAGACTGATAAAATCCCTGGTGATTTTGGCAGCGACATTAATGACAGTTGTTTCAGTTACCATCTGTGGAATAGTTGGCTGGGTCGGTCTGGTAGTTCCTCATTTATGCCGCCTGATTGTGGGGGCCAGTTATCCCCGGCTCCTTGCCGTATCATTTGGGGTTGGCGGCCTTTGCCTATTGCTGATAGATGACCTTGTTCGAGGACTTCCGACGGCCGAGCTGCCGTTGGGAGTCCTGACCAGTCTGGTGGGCGCCCCTATTTTCGTGTTCCTGCTGTCCCGGGTCCGAAAAGGCTGGCTGTGATGCTGGCTGTGGAAAATCTCAGTTTTGGCTATACCGCCCTGCGGAAAATATTGAAAGGCATAACCTTCAATATCCGGCAGGGCGAAGTGCTGGCCCTGCTCGGACCAAATGGGACAGGCAAAACAACTCTTATGCGCTGTCTTCTGGGCCTGCTCAAGCCGGACGGAGGCCGAACCGATCTATTTGGACGAGATATCCTTAAGCTGTCGGCCAAAGAGCGCTCCAGGATGATCGCTTACGCCCCACAGTCATCTTCCATGACTTTTCCGTATGACGTTTTGGAAGTGGTTATGATGGGCCGTCTGCCCCACCTCGGCTTCGGCTCTTCGCCGAGCCGAAAAGATCGTTTTGAGGCTGAAAAAGCTCTGGAGATCATGCGGATTGGCCATCTGGCCAGCAACTTATTTCAAAGTCTTTCCGGTGGGGAAAAACAGTTGGTGGTCATTGCCAGAGCCCTGGCTCAGAAGGCCCGTCTGATGGTTTTGGACGAGCCGATGGCCAATTTGGATTTTTACAATCAAGCCCGATCACTAAAGATTTTGCGTTCCTTGGCCCGTCAAGGCCATACAGTTTTGTGGACTACCCATTCTCCGGATCAGGCCCTTCTGGTCGCCGACCGGCTGGTAATGATTAAAGACGGCCAGGTATACGCCGATGGACGTCCAGAAGACGTCATTACCGGCGAAAGCTTGTCTGAGTTGTACGGATTGAACGCTGTGGTTACTGAAACCTCGGTTATTTCAGCCGGAAAGCCTGTTAAAATTTGTGTTCCAATTATTGATTAACATAATAAATGTTACTTATTTATGAAAAATAAATATCGGTATTTTCTGTTTATAAATTTGGCCATAATCTTTGTTCTGGTCACGTATTGTAATGCTCCAGGCGATAACCAAACAAAGGCCACCCGCAAAATATTTGACATGGCCGGCCGGGAAGTTGCCCTGCCCGGAAAGATCAACAGTATCGGAACATTTGGCGCTGTTGGCGTTCTAAACGCTTTTGTGGAAGCGATGGGGGACGGTTCCAAAATAATCAATCGTCTGCCGCCCTCTTTTGCCAATACCGGGAGGTGGCGGTATCAGCTCGAATTCGCCCCTCAGATCAAAGACGGGCCGCTGTTTGAAGGGACGAACCGGGATCTTTTAATTGAAAATGTTCTTCTGGCCAAGCCGGACATCAGTTTGACAATGTCCAGAGAAATTGCCGAACGTTTGGAAAAAATGAATATACCCTGCGTTTATCTTGAATGGAAGGATGTTTATGACATTAAAGCAGCAGTAGAACTGATGGGCCGGATTTTGAACAAGCCCGAATCAGCCCGACGATATCTTACGTATTTTGACCAAAAGATTTCTTTTGCTAAGTCCCTGACCAGCAGCCTGGACGAAAACGATAAACCGCGGGTTCTTTACGGTAATCCGGCTCAATTCACTCAGCCTCACCAAATAGCCGAATGGTGGATTACCCAGGCGGGCGGACGCAGCGTCACCAGTCAATCCATGACAACAGGAAGTTTACGGTACAATATTGAGGATCTTTTGCTCTGGGATCCTGAAGCAATGATTCTCCTGAATCCCCGCGATGTCCAGGAAATGAAGGATAACGTTAATTTTCAAAACATATCCGCTGTCAAAAACAACGTTTTTCACTACATTCCGACGGTGGCACATACTTGGGGCAATCGGACCGTGGAGCAACCTCTGACCATCTTGTGGGCTTTGCATAAACTTCATCCGCAGCTAATGCCCAAAGAAAGGCTGGCGGCTGAAATCAGGTATTTTTACTCAACCTTTTTTTTATACGAAATGAACGATACTCAACTGATCGGCATCATTGGAGGGGAATATCTTGACTGAGTACAAACGTAAGGGCGTGGATTATCTTAACATTGAAAAATTCGCTACACGATCGGAGATCGTGGGACTTCTGCGCGAAGAATGGAGGCCCAGTCCGGGAACTGAAATCGTGGCTCTGCCGGAAGCAATTTGGCGGATTTGCGCCGAAACTTTGGCGTGCCAGCTTAATCAGCCAATCGTCCGGGCGGCGATGGGCGATGGTGTCGCCGTTCGTTCGGCTGATTTTTTAAATGGTCCGCCTGACACTTCAAATTGGCTGGAGGGTCGCGATTACGCCCCAGCAGACATGGGCGACGATTTCGACGATGCTTTCGACATGGTCATAAATATTGAGAAGGTCAGCTTTGACGCAGACGGCCGTATTCACCTGGAATCCGAGCCGGACGCTAAAGCAGGCCTCAGGGTTAAACAGTCCGGCGAAACTTTCCGTGAAAGCGAGACGGTCATGTCTGCGGGAACCAGGCTTAACCCGATACTTTTGGGGCTTCTGGCCAGCGCCGGCGTTACGGAAGTTCCGGTTCTTTCCAGGCCGAAAGCGGCTTACATACCTACAGGCAATGAGCTGGTTCCGCCTGGTCAAAAGCTTCAAAGAGGCCAGACTGTGGAATCAAATAGCCTGATGATTTCCGCCACCCTCGCTTCATGGCAGGCGGATCAGGTGCCGTTTCCCATCACCGGCGATCATAAAGGAGCATTGGAACAAACCCTAATCCAAGCTCTGGACTCCAGTGATTTGGTTCTGATTAACGGCGGCTCATCCATGGGCAGCGAAGACCATGTGGCCGGAATTCTCGCCAAGCGCGGCAGCTATTTCCAGCACGGAGTTAAAGCGATCCCGGGCATGCCTATGGCAGTGGCTATTATTGACGGCAAGCCGGTCATCAATATCCCGGGGCCACCCTTCGCGGCCTTCTGTGGCGTTGATTGGCTTGTCAAGCCATTACTGGCCCATTGGTACGGCTTGCCTTGTCCCCGTCGCCGTGTCGTTCGCGCCAGTCTAACCAAACCATTAAAAAAACCACCGCAATTCGAGTTTTTTGCCCGTCTGCGCCTTTTCAGTGACATTAACAGCAACTGCTACGCTGAACCAATCACTTTTGATGAGCGGTACGCCGACGCTACCAATCGTTTCAACGCCATCATTGTTTTGCCGATTGGCTGTGAGCAGATACCGGCAGGAGAGGTGATTGAAGCGGAAATTTTGTATTCAGAAAGCTGATCTGGCTTTAACCGATGACTTCGGCACTTGACTGTTCAGGCGGGTCCGGACAGGATCGGCCCAGGCGATAACTGATGGACGTGCCATGAATGGTTCCTGGCCCCATGCGCTCCGGCCCGTTTGGAATTCAGCCCAAAAGCGGCTCGAATAAGAAGGTGTACAGAGATATTGTCCTGTCTGATTGCTTACCGGACGGAAAAGCAAAACATCAGATCTTCAAATTCCGAGTTAAGGGCTTCTCATTGGAATAAGCATAACATTTAATCATTCAGGGCACAGGAGTCTGTTACACTGCACACGGCCAACAGTCTGACAATTCAGCTGGCCTGATTGCAGAGCGATGAACAGCAGGATTTAGGGCAGGAGCAGCTATTATAGCGAGGGGAATGCCCGGAAACAATAAGGAGGGCGTCTCTCAGCGCCAAGTACAGTTATCGCCACTGACTGAAGAAAAAATTAAAGCGCTGTAAATAAAATACAAGTGCCTGAAAAACATGCAAACGGATGATAAATAAAACCTGCAGAAGTGTTAATCTTTAACATAAAATGATTTGCATTTGATAACAATAAACTCCGTACAGCGACCAAACGGTGTATTACCACGGCACGAAACTCCAAGAGAATTAGCTCAAAACCTGTAATAGAAACAGTATTACAGCATTCTCAGAACTGAATTCCGAGGTAATAATTTAACGCTTCGGTTTCAATGAGCGAAGATCGTGCTGTAAATCCGCCATACACCTGCTGCGGCAGAGTCCGCCTCTTCTGAGGGAGCCGCATAGAATATGACAAGATTGGGCAGTTTTCGGCCGGAGCTTTACCTTTTGGACATGGGCACCAGACCTGAATCCAAGTTATGTCTGACAAGTCCTAAAGTTGATGTTTTATTTTTACGCGAATTAGGAGGTATAATTTTGAATCGATTATCAATTTTCTTAATTTTGAGCGCCGCATTGGGTACGTTGAACTCAGTTTCTTCTTTTGCCCAGAGCCCAACTCAAGATTTACCAGCCGTAGTCATTGCAGCGGAGCGTTCCGCCAATTTCACTGAAGAAGAGAAATCCGCCACCACCAATAACATCACCATTGACCAAAAGATCATTCAGGCATCCATGGCGGAAAATCTCTCGGAACTGCTGACAGAGTTAGGCTTCGCCACCGAGGCTGCACCAACTGACTATGATGAAAACGTAGCCCTTATGCGAGGGTTCGGCACAGAACACCTGAATACTGAAGTAAACGGCAATCTTCTGATTTTGATTAACGGACGCCGTTCAGGCATAGCCAGCACTCGACAGATCGTATTAGATAATGTTGAGCGGGTTGAAATCATCCGAGGCCCGGAAATGTATAAATATTCTATGGGCTCCCCAGGGGGTGTCATTAATGTTATTACGAGGCGAGGGGGCCCGAGCCAATTATCCGGTACAGTCAAGTTCGGAGCCGGTAGTTATAAAGCCTGGAAAAGCGGCCTTTCACTTAACGGGTTGACTAATAATTTCGATTACAATTTAGGATACACGCATAGCGCTACTGACGATGACTACAAAGACGGCGACGGACGAAAAGTGCACAACACTAAGACCGAAGGTACAGACAATGTTTTCCTGAACATCGGATATACTTTTAACAACACTCACCGGATAGGCCTGGACGCATTTTACTACAGGGTCGATAAAGCCCATCAGCCGTCTTACCGTGACGATGATGGGGACGTTCAGGCGGCCAGCTATGCCAACCGCGAATCAAAAATGCTAACTTTAACTTACGAAGGCTCTACCGATGACCGCCAATGGTCTTGGAACTCCAGCGTTGGTTATAGCAACGATCTGCATGAAATTTTCAACACTATGCGATATCCAAGAGTCCAGGAAGTCAAAACTAAATTGGCCAAAGCCGGTTTGAGCTACTCCGGAGATACGTTCGATATGAACGGAGGCGTTGATTTTGTTAGCTACGATGTTCAGAACGCCGCTAACTCCAATACCTTATTCTACCAAAACACCAACTGGCGCATGACCAAACATGATACCAGCTCAAGCTATATTTTTGGCGCTTACTTGACAGGTAAACTTAAACTAATTGAAGATAAGTTAAATATTAGCGGAGGGGTAAGATTTGAAAGAGCCGGAGCGAAAGACAAATCCGTTGGCGATGAAGACTGGGCCAGATATCCCTATTTTAACAGCCAGGGCATCACCAGACGCGACCAATTGCCCGCCAAGCGTTCTTTCAGCGGCCTGTCGCCGTCACTGGGCGTCAGTTATCAGCCAGTTGAATGGTTAAATTTAAGGGCCAATTACACTAAAGGTTGGCGGGCGCCGTCTGGGCGGCAATTGTTTGCCAGCTTCCGCACCGAAGGCTATGGAGCCGGCGGCGATCCTCGCCTGAAGCCGGAAAAAACTGATTCCTATGAAATCGGGTTTGACATAAAAGTCGACCATTTTAATCTGTCAGGCACTTATTTCTTCGAGGACATCCGCGATTTTATCTATATCTATTACTACGCAAATCCAACTCCCCAAAACCCTAACGGCACAGGCAGAGTCATGCGCAATGTGGATAAACGCTATCAGGCCGGTTTCGAGGCCCAAACAAGCGTTAATGTCGCCGGATTAATGGGCTACGACAAGTTTTCCCTGACTCCTTACCTCAATTTGACTCACATGACCAAAAAAGAAGAACAAATAAAGAAAGGAGGCCCAGGTCTGGACGGATGGTGGTGGCCGATAACCCGGATGCCGGACACTGTCATGAATTTCGGCCTGAGATTCGCCCATTTTGATTGGCATTTTACGGCCAATCTTAACTTTGTCTACAATGGACTCAGACTGCCAGGACGCGGCAACGCCGGACCCAATGAGCATTATAATGACATTGAGTTTGGAAAAACTACTGTTGTCAACCTAATTCTTACCAAACGACTTTGGGAATTTGCGAATAATAGCTCTCTAAACCTAAAAGTCAATCTTATTAATATTTTTGACAAAGTTTATTCTTATAGAGATAAAATTCCTGATACTTACGCTTATCCAGGTCGTAATTTCTACGCCACCGTGTCATACAATTTTTGATTTCGTCTAATGGAGACGTTTGAGAATTACTCGTACCAGAAATCATTTTACTTGCAACGCATGTATAGTAAATATTTCAGTTTTGCTTTAGCGTGGTTAGTAAACTCAATGTTTTACGCTTTCTAATCTTTTTAGCTTATTTCACTTTTTTGGGCCTGGTCCGGCAGGCCCTGTACATAATCAGGCTGAACGCAATAATGATTTAAACTTCACCATTTTATTTTTTGTATTATTTATTTTGACAATATGTCATATGTTTACCTTATTTTCTAACAATAAAGGTGAAATTCTTGAACAATAACATACTCATACGGGAAACCGTCGAACTGGTCGAACAGAAACTAGGCAGCCTTTTGGATGAGTTATCCGTGGAAAGAGCGGTCTTTGGTCTTTTCTTTAGCGGAGTCAAACTCAGTAACGGTTTCGGGGGAGTGGCCTTCACGCCAATTAAGGAGATACCGGCGGCTGTCTGCTGCCCAAGCTCGGCTCAGGCCATGCCGCTTTCAGGCAAACTGACTGACCGCCCCATTCGCCAATATTTAGAGGACTTATTCAGCTCCAATATTTTAAAAAAAGCTCTCGCCTTGTCCGTCCTGAACGCTTTAAGCGCAACTTACTGGCAGACTGGCTCTGCTCCTGGGTATGAAATAGTGACCGGCAAGGACGCCTTTGACGAAGCCACTATCCCGGAAAACGGGCTGACTGTTGTCATTGGGGCTCTGGTTCCGATGCTTAAGCGCCTGCTCAAAAAAGGCGCTGATTTCCGAGTTCTGGAGCAGGATCCCTCAACTTTGAAACCAACGGAATTAACCCATTTTCTTCCTGCTGAAAAGGCGGCCGAAATTGTACCCAAAGCCGACCTTTTGGTCATAACCGGCGTAACCATACTTAATGACACCTTACCCGATCTGCTGCGTATGTCCAAGCCTGAGGCGGAAATCATTGTCAGCGGACCAACGGCGAGCATGTTGCCGGACGCGTTTTTCAAACGCGGAGTGAATGTGCTGGCCGGTATTATGGTAACCAGTCCTGACGCGCTTCTTGATTTGATCAGTGAGGCCGGTTCTGGGTACCATTTTTTTGGCAAATCTGCCGAAAGAGTAATAATCAGAAATAAATAGCACATTTTCTCACGTTTTTGAAGACATTAATCTGCGGTCTGCGAGCCTGACGGCCAGTCTCTGACCCTTAAGCCCTTTTCCACGTTGATAAAGGACTGGCCGATTAGTCTCCTTATCCAGGATTTCTGCAGATGTAAGTGTTCACGCCGCCAGGGCCTCAAGTCTCCTATCTAAGAGCCGTTCAAGAGGAACCCAGTGCCTTTGCGAATACCTTGACCGTCTGGGTTGAACACCAGCCCTCTCAAACATCCCGAACCGTTAAGAGCTGAAGAACACACTTGACATCAAGCGGGCTACTCTGTGGTCAAAGGCAAAATATAACGCATCGTTCATGGAGACTGGCCGGTTGCCCTCCGCCTGACCACTTATCGCCGTGATTTGGCTCCAAGCCAAAAACCAGTCCAAATTCCACAGCCTCCAAATACAGCTCCTCGGCCTTTTGACGCATCGCCGCCTCCAGCAAAAGCTCTGAATCCCCAGCTCCCGAGCCAGCCGCAGTACCTTGTAACATAGTTCTATTCGCCATAAAAGCACAGGCTTGGTGCTTCGTTACCTATGAAAACCAAGAAAACAGCTGAAAACATAAAACGAAAATTTTAGTGTTAAAATGCAGTAGGGCTAAAAGCATGCTCCAATCTAAATTTCATCTTATTTAAGGCATACACTTTTGATGCAAAGCTTAAAGATATTTAAACATATTTCTGAGCATTGGACATGATTCGGGTACCCTTTCTTGGCACAACTCCTACTCCTAAATATCTCGTACCCTGGACTTTTTGTTAAACTCTTGACATTGCTAACCTTTCGCCAATCAGCTCTTCGGCTGAATTATAAGATCCCCTTTGACGACTTTGTCTGTGAGTTCACGAAACCAGCATAACACCAAATTCATCCTTGAGGATAAAGTTGGAATAAAATGAAAGCGGAACCGAATGTTTCCTGACGTCAATTTTTGACAATTGTTAATCCGGTCCGCATACCTGGGACCTTCTGGACAAGACAGTCTGAAGGCTGGATCCAAAAGGCCTATCAATTCCTGAGGTGTGTATCTTTTACGCCAAGTCAGCCTTTTCCCAAGGTTACCCCATTATACCGTCAAACTCCATTTATGGTCTTCAAACGGCCGTAAAATACTCGCTCTGACCTAGTCGCCAGGCTCCATTTTCAGGCTGTCCGCAGCAGCTGACCTAAAAATAATCTTCGGCCAAAAATACCTCATGAGGCGTCTATTGCTGATTTTAATGTTCCCCAAACACCTGAAACAAAAAAAACTTAATGTTAATAAATACCGACCTAGCCGTGACTTTTACATTTTTGGCTCCAAATGACCAATCGGCTTCAGACTGTTTAATGACAAGACTTAAAAATAGCGACTGGCTTTATTTAATCTATGGATAATCTCAGGAATTCAAAAATATCAACGCCAATATGACCACAAAACTAAGTAACCTAATAATATTCGCTATTTTGGAAGACTGACGGCCGTAAGTTTTGTCATTATATTATTTTTTTCAAGTGACAATAAAATTATTAATTCAATTGATGATTTAAGATTTTGAAGATTTAATTATTTATTCACTCTTACAAAATTTTTTTAAACTTGCTAAAATAAAAACCGGATAAAAGTAGGCGTCATTTTTCCTGGTCATCTGATTATAAAGTTACACAGTACATAATATATGACCATATCATTTTAAGCTTATAATTTTAAATGTGTATCAGGTATTTTTTTCAACTTTGGTATAAATCAATGCAGATATCTTATGCCCAAAAAAAATCCAAAAGAGATATTTTAGCCAACACACCGGTTTGTCGGCTCAATGGCTCACTGATATCTGACAATCTGTTGATTAAAGGCGATAATCTCAAGGTCCTGCAGACATTATTAAAAGTTTACAATTATGCCAATAAAATTGATCTAATCTATATTGATCCGCCTTATGCCACTAACCGGGTGTTCAGTTTAACCCCGGATCGGGCCAGGGCCGTAAGCTGCCCCAAAGGGGCCGAGGCAGCTTACGCCGATACTCTAAGAGGGGAAGAATTTTTGGAATTTATCCGGGAAAGAATTATTTTAGCCCGAGAACTGCTGTCCGAGGTTGGCTCAATATATTTGCATATTGACTATAAAATTGGGCATTACATTAAGGTAATAATGGATGAAATATTTGGAATTGAGAATTTTAGAAATGATATTTCCAGAATTAAATGTAATCCTAAAAATTTTAACCAAAAATCCTACGGCAACATTAAGGATATGATCCTCTTCTATTCCAAAACCCGGGAGATCATCTGGAACGATCCCATGGTGCCTTACACTCCCCTGGATCTGAAAACCTTATTTAAGAAAACTGACCGCCTGGGTCGGCCCTACACCACGGTACCTTTGCACGCACCCGGAGAATCGGGCGACTCGGCTACCGGCGGACTTTTCCGGGGTCTGGCCCCGCCTCCTGGCCGGCACTGGCGAACTGATCCGGCCGAACTGGAAAAAATGGATGCTCACGGGTTGATTGAATGGTCAAAATCCGGCAATCCCAGGAAGATCATCTATCCCGACTGTCAGAAAGGCAAAAAAAGGCAGGACATCTGGGAGTTTAAAGATTGCCACCTGCCCTGCTACCCGACTGAGAAAAATATGGACCTTTTAAAAACCATTATTCGAGCCTCTTCCAATGACTGCAGTTTTGTGCTGGATTTTTTCTGCGGTTCTGGCACCACTCTCCTGGCTGCCGGGGTTCTGGCCCGCCGCTGGATTGGTATTGACCGGTCGCCTATGGCCATTGAGATAACACAACGAAAATTAGACGCCCTGGAGAGCGGCCAGCTAAATCATCCTAATTATTCATATTTGGAAGAAAAATAATATTTTAACAATTATTTATATTTTTTATTATAAATTTTCAATCTTTTTTATAATTTATTTATATATTTATTTTATATTATTTTTTATTTTAGCAACTCAATTACCGTAAACCGTAAAAATATATTCCGCCTAATTTTGTTTTCAGGTTGTCAGATCAGGGCAATAAGCAGTAAGCAGCTGATAACTTGCTTTTTATCGATTAATATGCATAATGAAGGGGCAGTGCTATTGGAGGGTGTTGCTATTGTGCAATAAGGTACACACTCATATTGCCGCTGAGGAAAAAGAAGAACATAACACCGTGACACACGCCCGGAAGACTGATTCCAGGACAGCTATATTCGCCGGAGCTCTTTTGTTAAGGGAGCCGGAGCCTTTCGGCCCCGGCTCCTGGATGAACAAGTCCGTCTGCGAGTCTCTCGGGCTGTCAGAGAGTACGATGGAACGGTTGACAAAACGTTTTGTCGAGGCTAAACTCACTGCTGTGACCTGTATGCACTGACCCTACGGATGGCAAATGCCGGAGGACACTCCGCCTTTTGGCTGACAAAGCCGTTGAACTCAATTGGGAGGACTCCGTTTCAGCAATGTCAATCCAGAGGGTTCTAAAAAACTAAATTATGCCTCACCTGCGTGAGTACTGAAAAATCCCGCCGGAAGCCACAATGCCTCTTTCGCAGGCAGCCATGAAGAACGGTCTTGACGTTTGCGAAGGTGTCAGTTTAAATGAACTTCGTGAATTATTTTGCAGAGTAAAATTGTCTTTTCGGAGATATATAAGTATTTTGTTGGGCCTCCAGCTTCCGAATTTTCTCTCTAAGTTTGGCGTTATCTTCAGTAATTTTAGTGTTTTCATTAGTGATTTTGGCGATAACCTCATCCTTTTTGGCGAGATCCTGTAGAATTGGACCGATAAATGGTTCTGTAAACTGCAGCATTTTTATTGACCTCTCTCTGTCGGAACGGAAATATAAATCCATATTGACTGGATAAATTGCCTTACAAACTATATAGGTGACAAATTTTGCCCGATTGTTTTCTCCGTCAATAGTTTCGGCAGCATCTAGAATAGTATTAAAAAATTCTGAAAAACTTTCATATTTATTGAAATTTTTTTCGAATGTGAATAAAACACCTAAATATATGATGTTATGTAATGCTAATTTTCCATTTTTTTAAATAAACAGTCAAATTTCTTAAATATTTCAGGCGTATTAAGATCAGATAGAAATATTTCGTTAGTTTTAAACTCAAAAAACCATCGTCAATTGCAAACTGCTTGCAAATTGCTTTCTAATCCCCTTTTTATTAATTTTAGTATAATATATTGTCAGTGAATATATTTTATAGTTAACAGCACGTTTAATATAATAGAAATTTAATTTTAAAGATCGTAATATATTATTTTTAAATATTATTAATTTCTTTTATGATTCGAATTATAATATAATAATAAAATTATCATTATATTCAATATAAAAATCTACAGATAATTCTCTAAAATCAGATGATATGAACTTATTATTCCCTACTATTGGATCTTTCCCGGCAATTCCGGTATGATAATAAATGTTTAAAAAATCTAAAGAAGACTCAGGATTAAGACTAAAAAGACCCTTAAATAAATGACCTTTGACAAAATATTCAGAAGTTATTTTCCCAAAAGATTTAAAATACTCGTCAATTTTGTCATCAGTCCAAGTGAAAGGTTATGCCATCAGTTCACCGACCTTTCTAACTCACTAAAACCTCCTGAACGTTTCGTTATAATTTTAAGGTTCAGTCAGTGTCCAGATTTGGTAAAGGACTGAGGCTGCCTGCTCGCAATAATACCTAACAGATGAAAAAAAATATCTGCTCAGTTTCACGCTGTGTATGCTGTCAGCCATAATAATTTTTGTCAACAGTAGCTGACAGATAAAAATACCTGATTTTAATTTTATAATCTGTAATTCCCGCAGTAGTTGTGACCACAGAATTTTTTTTTAAAATCTAAAAAAATTTATTGAATTGATGTTACAGTCAAATTATTAACCAATGATGGTTGGCTGATAATTAAG
>JAISEL010000126.1 GCA_031264185.1 Deltaproteobacteria bacterium | reverse complement strand
CACTACATTTTTGAGGAAAACAGCAAAAAATCACCAGCCTCAAGAAAAAAAACCCTTTATTTTCAACATGTTAGCATTTTTTACCCGCCAAAAAAAATTTTCACTGTCCAACTTGGGTTTGAAGCCAGTTAAACATGGAGTTCTCGCTGCCTGGATTAGCCATTCTGCCTATAATTAGAGCTAAAAATACTTTAATTTATTTATCATTAAACCCTAATGATGATAAAATTTGAGGGACTTTAAGCTGCTCAACTGCGTGTAACGCCACATACTCAACGCCGGCGGTACGAAGATTTTTGGACTCAACGTCTTCAGCATAATAGCCGTTTAGCAAAGTTTTAACATTATTTAAGTCAATATTAGGATCATTTTTTCGCCTAATTTCCATAACCAGCCTCTGGCCTGTGCTTCCACATCAGGCCTGGCTGGAAATAAGGAGGCAAGTCCGGTCACAATCTGTTCAATCCTGTCAGTCAACTCTCTCCAGAGTTCTTTGGGGAATGAGAACCCGGCTCCCGGATTGAGGAGAGTTTTTTTCTTAGGCCGACAGAGGATACCCTCCCTGAATGACTCATCTAACATAGAAGTATAGTAGTAAGTTCCTGACTTAGATTTACGTGTTTTTACCTGTTCAATAAATATGGTAACAAGATAAATCTAAGGGCATCAAAAATTAAAAATAAGGCAGATATTATGGTTATATAAGATATAATTCAGCTGTATAATTATTTTTTAAGTTAATAAATAATATATATTGAACTAATATTACATAATACTTATATAATATATAAATTAATAATAAAAATAATTAAATATAGATAATTAGAGTGTCTGTTAAAGATCGGCTATGGCTTTAGAGTACGTCAAAGGTGAATTTACTCTGTCTGTAGCTTTGAGTCTGGTTTTGCTTTCGGTCAGTTTTGTCCGGAACCTTGCGCTGGGTTTTTTCAGTCAGCCGGAGGCAGTAAGCTGTGAAGGCGCCTCTGTATGTCTTGGAAAAGCTTACTAAAGTCTGCGGAGCCAGGGAGGTTTTAAATCAGGCGCCTGGAGCTTTACCGGGGTCAGTCAGATTTACGGACTTTTTGGCCGTAACGGCAGCGGCAAAACCACGCTCCTCAGGATCCTGGCTTTTTTGGAAGCCCGGAACTCCGGTCTTCTTCATTATGAAGGCCGGCGAGTGACCACTAACTATGGCCCAAAGCCGGGGGCGGGCGGTCTGGGCGCCCCAGTTTCCGGTCATGTTCAGCGGAATACTTTTATACAGCGTCTAATACCCGCTGAAAAACAGGAAAATGCCCAAGTCCAAAAGAATGTAAAAAGGCCATGGAGCTGATTGACCTGGTGGGCCTGACATCTTTGGCCGGGGCTCCTGCTCCCAATCTCTACAGCGGGGAAGCATAAAGAGGCTGCCTGGCCAGGGCTCCGGCCACCGGAGCGGAAGCGCTGCTGCTGGATGAACCGCCGGCCAGTGTTGATTTGGCAGGCCGGACCGAACTGGTCAGGATTTTGGAGAATTTAAGTTCCGTCCCTGGCCTGACAGTCGTTATGGCCGCCCATGATCAGGCCATGGAAGAAAAGCTGTGCAGGAAAAACTGAGGCTCACGGACGGACAATAGACAGCCGTTGAAGAGCGGGAGATCTTAGAGGGCTCACTGACTGTCTGTCCCGGCAGGCTTGCCTGTCAGGTGAACGGAAGGGGGCTTCCAGGACGGAGGCTCCGGGAAATCAGGGCCGTCCGGGCGGCGGATGATTCCGTCCGGCTGGAAGTCGCGGACGAAGGTTCAGCCAAAATGTCTGTCCGCCTGAAGGATCCGGAAAGTCTCCGTCCGGCCCGATCCCTGCATTTGGACGAAAAGCTGCCGGTTACGTTCGGATGACTCCGAAGCGACGGCCGGGCATCACTTCCGGCTGACCTTCCTTTCTCTTTCGGCGTAAAAGCCCAAAAAGCCGGCCACCGAATTTTGCATGAAGTATTTTTCCACTTTTGTCTTTAAGGGCCCCAAGGACAAAATGGGCCTCAAATGAGGATCCTCTTCAAAAAGCCGGTCGGTCAGCGAAACGATCAGTTCCTGCTCATCGGTTTTGGAGGCCTCTTCCTGCCAGCGGCTGAACAGGAATTCATCCCAGAATTTAAGCTGCTCCCGGCAGTTGCTGGCGGTTTCCGAGAGGCGGCATTCTTCCTGGGTATGGCCGAAATAGCCCCATTCGGCCGGCTGTTTTTCCAGTAAGGCTAAAGAGGCAAAAGTAGGCTCCGGGTAATAGCGGGGCGGGGTGGCCGGCCGCGAGTAGAGGCGGTTATTTAAGTGGTAAGGGCAGCCGGCCGCTTCCCCGGCGAATATGATGTCTTTCAGAAGATAGCTTAAATGATGGGCTGCATGGCCGGGAGTCTCAATTATAGTCAGGCCGGGCAGGGAAAACTCCGTATGAGGGATGAGGCGTCCGGGCTCCAAGCTTTGGGGCTGACCGTACATGGGGGCCAGTTCGCCCATGACTTTGACCGTCCCCAGCCACAGTTTTTCCGGGTTTATAAGATGATTCATGGCCTGGGCCTGGACTACGGCCTGGCAGTCAGGCCAGGTCCGGAAAATTTCGGCCAGACCGCCCGAGTGATCGACGTGGATATGGGTCAGAAAAACGTAATCCAAAGGCTTTTCTCCCAGACGATCTAAAAGCCCCCGGACCAGATTCCGGGCTCCGGTCACGGTCCCGCAATCGACTAAAATATTTTTATCCCCGTATTGGGTCAGAAAACCGCCGAACATCTGGCCGAACTCCAGGCGGTTGGTCAGTCCGGGCACAAATCTGACTTTTATATTATGATTTTCGTTCATGTAAATTCCCGTATTTTTCAGAGGAAAAGCTGGCTGCGGCAGGTTATTTGCCGACGCAGAAACGGCTGAAGACTTCCTTTAAAAGGTCTTCCGTCATGACCCGGCCGGTGATCTGGCCTAAAGACTTTTGAGCGGAGCTTAATTCCAGACTGACTATATCCGGCGGCAGGCCCTGAGACAGGGCCTTTTGGGCGGCGGAGACAAAAAGGTAAGTTTCTTCCAGGGCTTTTTGGTGCCGGAGGTTGGGTACCAGTTCCGGCGTCTTTCGGGAACTTAAGCCCAGAAGCTTTAAAGCCTCGTCTTTAAACCGGTCCAGACCCTGGGCGGTTTTGCTGGACACAGTCAAAGCACTGGGGTTCAGGCCGGGCTTCTGGGCCAGATCGGCTTTAGTGAAGACTTCCAGGACCGGAATGTCCAGGTCCGGGACCGGCGGGGGCTTAAGGCTGGTCAAGTCCCTCAGCCAGACAATTAAATCCGCCTGACCCATCTGCTGGCGCGTCCGGTCCTGGCCCAGACGGTCCAGTTCGTCCAGGGAATTTTCCCAAAGACCGGCCGTGTCCACCAGCTCAACCCGGAGGCCGTCCCAGGAAACGGCGGCTTCCAGATAGTCCCTGGTCGTGCCGGGACGGGGACTGACTAAAGCCCGGTCTAAGCCCAAAAGAGCGTTAAATAAGCTTGATTTTCCGGAATTGGGCGGTCCGGCTAAGACCAGCTTTAAGCCCTCCCGGAAGATGCGGCCGCTTTTTCTTAAAGCCAGAAGATGCTCAAGACTTTTTTGCAAACGGTCTAAAGAGTCGGCCAGCCTGGCTTTTTCCGGACCTCCCCAGGGCTCTTCAAAATCCAGAATGGCTGTCAGACTGACAGATAAAGACATCAGCCGCTCGCTTATGGGGTCAATGAAGTCTTTTAAAGCTCCGGCCAGCTGACGGGCGGCTAAAACCGCTTCGGACTGGCTCTGGGCCGCCACCAGTTCGGCCACCGCTTCGGCCTGATCCAAGCTTAAACGGTTATTTAAAAACGCTCTCTGGGTAAACTCTCCCGGTCCGGCTAACCTGGCTCCGGCCTTTAAAACCGATTCCAAAACCAGTTTCGGGACAATCGGCCCGGCGTGCCCCTGGATTTCGGCGCAGTCCTCGCCGGTAAAGGAGTTGGGGCCCGGGAAATAGGCCGCTAAAACTTCGTCGATTATTCGGCCGGAATCCAGGCTCTTCATCCGGCCAAGGCACATCTGACGGGCCCTGGCGGCCAGAGAGGATTTCATGACTAAGACTTTATCCAAAGCCTCTAAAAGTCCTGGGCCCGACAAACGGATAACGGAGACCGCGCCGATCCCCTGAGGGGTGGCGATGGCCGCGATCAAATCGGTTGAACCCTTCATGATGCTTCAGACCTGGCCAAAGACAGGTGGTCGCCCTGGCTGGCCCGGATATCCAAGCTGTCGGTCTGTTCGTCATAATCCACGAGCAGATTGGAGCCGTCCAAAATGTCCCCGTTTAAAAGACTTAAAGCCAGAGGATCCATAAGTTCGGTCTGGATGACTCTTTTTAAGGGCCTGGCCCCGTAGACCGGGTCGTAGCCTGCCCGTGCCAGAAAATCCACAGCCGCCTCGGTTAAGGTCATGGTCAGTTTCCGTTCCTCCAGGCGTTTGGCCAAAAGGGAAATCTGGAGCCGGACAATGGCTTTCAGATTGCCTTTGGTTAAGCTGCGGAAAATGACGAGATCGTCTATCCGGTTGATAAATTCCGGCCTGAAATGGGCTTTTAGGGAATCCAGGATCTTGTCCCTTAACGCTTGAGGATCCGAATCAGGCTCTCCGGCGATGAAGGCGGAGCCGATATTGGAGGTCATGGTGATGACCGTGTTTTTAAAGTCCACAGTCCGGCCCTGGCCGTCGGTCAGCCTGCCGTCATCCAGGATCTGCAGAAGGGCGTTAAAGACATCCGGATGGGCTTTTTCAATTTCGTCAAATAAAACCACGCTGTAAGGCCGCCTTCTGACGGCCTCCGTTAAGTAGCCGCCTTCCTCATAGCCCACATAGCCGGGAGGAGCGCCTAGCAGTCTGGCCACGGAGTGTTTTTCCATGTACTCGCTCATGTCCAGCCTGACCATGGCGCTTTCGTCGTCAAATAGAAACTCAGCCAGGGCTCTGGCCAGTTCCGTTTTGCCCACCCCGGTCGGACCCATGAAAATAAAGGAACCCACCGGCCGGTTGGGATCGGCGATGCCGGATCTGGCCCGGCGGACGGCTCTGGCCACCACAGCCAGGGCTTCCGGCTGGCCGATGACCCTTTGGCCCAGACGCTCTTCCATGCGGACCAGTTTTTCCCGTTCGCCTTCCAAAAGCCGGCCCACCGGGATGCCGGTCCATTTGGCCACGACCTGAGCGATGTCGTCCGGGCCTACTTCTTCTTTAATGAGCCTTTGGCCGGCTTCTTTATTAATCTGGTGCAGCTGGCTTTCCAGGCCAGGCAGACGTCCGTACTGGAGTTCGGCGGCCAGGCCCAGGTTGCCTTCCCGCTGGGCCTGCTCCATCCGGCCCCGGGTCTTTTCAATCTCTTCTTTCAAGCTGCCCGCTTTGGCCACCACGTCTTTGTCCGACTGCCAGCGGCGGGTCAGCTCTTCTTCCTTTCTGACATTCTGAGCCAGTTCGGCTTCCAGCTTTGTCAGCCGGTCCCGGGCGCCCTGGTCAAATTCCTTTTTCAAAGCCTCCCGTTCAATGGACAGAGTCATTATCCGGCGCCTTATCTCGTCTAAATCGGCCGGCAGGGAGTCTATCTCCAGACGCAGACGGCTGGCGGCTTCGTCTATGAGATCAATGGCCTTGTCGGGCAGGAAGCGATCGGTTATGTAGCGGTGGGACAAAGTGACTGCGGCCACCAGGGCCCCGTCGGTCAGGCCGACTTTGTGGTGGACTTCGTAGCGCTCCCGAAGGCCCCTTAAAATACTGATGCTGTCTTCGACCGACGGCTCTTCAATTAGGACCGGAGCAAAGCGCCGCTCTAAAGCCGGATCTTTTTCAATGTTTTTCCGGTATTCGGTAATTGTCGTCGCCCCGACGCAGCGCAGTTCACCTCGGGCTAAAGGCGGCTTGAGCATATTGCCGGCATCCAGGCTGCCTTCGGATTTGCCGGCTCCGACCAAAAGGTGCATTTCATCAATGAATAAAACGATCTCACCGGCCGAGCTTTCCACTTCCTTGATCACCGCTTTCAGCCTTTCCTCAAACTCGCCCCTGAACTTGGAACCGGCAATCAAAGAGCCGATGTCCAGAGACAGGATGCGCTTGTTTTTCAGGGTTTCCGGCACATCGCCCGAGACTATCCTTCTGGCCAGACCCTCGACAATGGCTGTCTTGCCCACCCCGGGTTCGCCGATCAGGACGGGATTGTTTTTCGTCCGCCTGGACAGAACCTGCATGACCCGCCTAATTTCCTCGTCCCGGCCGATAACCGGGTCAAGCTTCTGGCGTCTGGCCTCGTCGGTTAAATCCCGGCAGAACTTCTGGAGCGCCTGGTATTTTTCTTCCGGATTCTGGTCAGTGACTTTCTGCTGGCCACGCAGCTCTTTTAAAGTCTTAAAGATCAGATCCCGGTTCAAGCCCCTGGCCAGCAGTATCCCGGCCGCCTGGGTTTCTTTGTTGTCCAGAATGCCCAGTAAAAGATGTTCGGTCGAAACGTAATCGTCCCGCATCTTCTCGGCCTCGGCTATGGCCAGGTCAAGAGTTTTTTTCAAATCAGGCCCGGTGTAGCTGGTCAGTCCCGATCCGGAAATTTGGGGCAGCTTATTAAGTTCTGTCTCCAGGTCATTTAAAAGCAAATTGGCCGGCACTCCGGCTTTGGCCATTATTGGCCGGATCAGCCCTTCCGGCTGCTGGATAAGGCAAGCAGCCAGATGGAGCGGAGTTATTTCCTGATGGCTGCGGTGTTCGGCCAGGGTCTGGCTGTCGGCTACGGCTTCCTGGCTTTTTATGGTAAATTTGTCAAATCTCATGTTTTTTATGGCTCTCCTTCAGTTCTTTCGGATGACCCCAAAGAACGGGATTTCTGATTAATACAAATATTTAAGTTAAGTTTCCCATGCCCCATTGTCAAGGCTAAAAGGCAGGGGCAGGCTCAAATTTAAGTCCGGGTCTGGGGAAGCACTTAGCGTATTGACGGTAAATTTCTGCTGCCCTCACCGGCCCCCGGCATTTTGCGGACAACCGGGAATTTTTTGCCTTATCATCTGAATTCCCGGATCGAAAAAAGACATACAAAAAAATATATATTATTCACAAATATTTAATGCTAATTTATTGATAATATAATCAATTTACATAGCAATATGCTTTATAAACTATCCATTCCGGACATCCGGTATTTCATTCAAAAAATGACATGCCGGAGAAGAAAAAATAATGGAAGGCAAAATTTTTGCCCGGTTATAGCTGGTATTGCTTTAAATCCTTTTGCTGCATGGCTGTATGTCATTAGACGTCAACCTGGAATTTAGGCTATTAATGAAGATAATTGACAATAGATGATAAAAAGGCGAAAATTAATTACAAATTTGATGCTTTTTACGAACAGATCAATATTCAGCCATGGAGGCAGGAATGAAAGAAATGCCAATCGGCATCCAAACTTTTAAAGATCTCATCCTCGGCAGCAGTGTGTAGCCGGCAAAACTCAGTACGCCTGTGAAATGGCCGGAAAAGGCAAGGCACATTTCTTATCCCGCCACAGGAGGTTCGGAAAATCTTTCCTTTAAAGCGCTTTTCAGCGGATCCCCTGACCCTGACGGACAGCCCCGGGGCCTATTTTCCGAATTGTGGATCGGCCAGCGTCCGGATTACGGTTTCACCCAGAAATATCCTGTCATATCCCTGTCAATGCCTGTCGGTTATGACGCCCCGGAGGATCTAAAGACGGCGATTCTTAAGGATGTGAAAAAAAGCGATTATGAGGACTTTAGGAATTGATCCGACTGTTCCGGGCGCCGATTCGGCGGGTATCATTGAAAATTTGCCTGAAAAGCACAGCAAGCGGGCGGCGGTTGTAATTGACGGACACGGTGTCCCGGTCAGCGAAAACTTAGGCAGCCCGACTGCGGCGTAAAGAAACCGCGAAATGTTGAAGGAGTTTTACTCCGCCTTAAAGAAGGCCGGTGAGCGCCTGCGCTTTGTCTTTGCAACCGGCGTGACCAGCTGCGCCTTTACGGGCCTGCCTGCCGGTCTCAACCTCCTTAATGACTTGACTTTGGATCGGAAGCCTGCCGGAATTTACGGCTTTGCCTGTGATGAGATCGAGAGCTGTTTACAGGGGCATCCGCCGATTGCCCTCCATGGGATGAAAGGCGCAGGGTTCATGCCTGAAGCTTCAGCGGTGACCGATCTTTTGGAATCAGTGAAACATCGTTGCTGCTGGTATGTTTATGACGGCCGGACTATGGCCGTGAGCCAGTTCTCCGTCACGAACTGTACGGATAAAGCCAGTTCAGAGGACTTCCGGCTGAATTCAGGCCCTTCAGCAAAATTTATTTCCGACATCACGAAAGGCAGCCCATCTGACCTTCCTGAGGATAGATTAAATGAATTTGATGCGAACTTTCTAAATCATGCCGAAGCCGGCAAACCGGAGCCGGCGGCCGGACTGCTTCAGACCGGCTGCCTGACAGCGGATAAAATTCCTTATGACCCGGAGGGCAGCGCTCTATGCTCTTTGAGGATGTCCAGTCAGGAGGCCGGTAAATTTTCCGGCGTATTCGAGACTTTTTATTCACGTTAGCCGTCAGAGGAAAGCAGGGATTTTCAAAGAGACCGTCAAGGTCCTTGACGGCCCGAAAATTGCGGAAATGACTGCCTCCATATTTTCCGGCCTCCGGCTGTTCCCAATAAAAAGGATGAGGGTTCCTGCCGTAAGGCGCTGTGCGGCTGCTGCAGTATGCTGGCCAATTCAGTCCGGGCTGAAGCTCCCGGCTCGACCGGCGTTCCGGATTCGGTTGTAACTTTCTCCGGCAGTTTCCTGTTTGCTGCAATTGAACTCAAATTCAGCTATAAAAGAATAAAAACACTTATTTAGATCAATTAATCAGTAATTTAGCTAAAATAGCTATGAAAATCATAAAAACAAAAGAATATTGTGAACCTTACGTCACAAAGGCCAAACAGCTGGCAGCCACAGGCCTGGGGGTGGCCACTAGCCGGTGAAAATGTCCGGCCCTGCCGGAGGACGACATATCTAAGGGCAATAACCTCAAAGCCTGAAAGGCCAGACCTGCGGCATCAGCCGGGACGGCCGCCGGGCCAAAAGTCCGAAAGGCCGGGCCTGCAGCGCCGACCGGGCCGGCTATAAAGCCCAAAAAGCCAGGAACTAAGGATAAACGGCCGAAGGCATGGAATTTTGAAATTTAACCCTGAAGGACATTTAAACCCATTTCATTTCCGGCTCATTGACGGCAAAGTTCAGCTGCCCTTAGCGGACCCGGAATTTTGCTTGGCAGCCCTCGCTCCTGAATGCCGCGCTCTGGATGCCTGTTCAGTTCTTGAACATCATTGTCGTTCTTTTGCCAGTTAATTCTTCTGCTGTTCTGCTGAATTAGCTGTAGTTCCCGAGATTTTTTCTAACCACATTTCAGTTTTCCTGTTGCCTTGAGATTTCGACAGGGCACTTGATATTTAACAACTTATAGCAATCGTTCGCTTTTTTGAAGGCTTCCTG
>JAISEL010000125.1 GCA_031264185.1 Deltaproteobacteria bacterium | reverse complement strand
GAGAATCTCTGAGCTTTCCAGCCCGGTCCAGGTCATCCTGGGTAAAAGCAGCAGTTCTGGCCATGGGAACACCTCCATGGCAAAAATTATAACATAAAGGTAATTTCGAAATCAACTTGTAATTAGACGGAGTGATTATTCAAAATAAGCCTGAGGTAAAAGACCGGGTGAGTAGACAAAAGGCGAACCTTCCGAACAAGTCCCGAAAGATCCGCCTTTTCTGTCTGGTCTACAGATCCTGACCGAACTGTACGGTCAAAAAACCGCAACTTCTACTCAAAACCTATTCCTGAGCAAAGAGTTGAGTGGAGAGGTATCGTTCACCGGTGTCGGGCAGGATGACCACAACATTCTTGCCGGCAAATTCTCCGCGCTTTGCCACTTCAGTCGCTGCATAAAGGGCCGCTCCGGATGAAATTCCGACCAAAAGCCCTTCCAGCCGGGCAACTTCCCTGGACGCAGCGAAAGCATCGGGAGTCTTGACCCTGAAGATCTCATCAACAATCTTGGGGTCATAAACACTGGGCACAAATCCGGCTCCAATACCCTGGATCTGATGAGGACCCGGTTTTTCCCCGGACAGGACCGAGGAATCAAAAGGCTCCACGGCTATGACTTTAAGTTTAGGGTTATGCTGTTTTATAACTTCCCCAGCTCCGGTAATGGTTCCGCCGGTGCCCACTCCGCCGACCAGAGCGTCAACTTTGCCGCCTGTGTCATCCCAAATTTCCTTGGCTGTGGTCTTGCGGTGGATTTCCGGGTTGGAAGGGTTATTGAACTGTTGCGGCACGTAGGAGTTGGTGATCTGGGAATGAAGCTCCTCAGCCTTCCTGATGGCTCCTTTCATGCCCTCTGAGCCGGGAGTCAGGTTAAGCTCCGCGCCCAGAGCGTAAAGAAGTTTCCGCCGCTCCAGACTCATAGTCTCGGGCATAACCAGTATAATCTTATAACCTCTGGCTGCGGCCACAAACGCCAAACCAATACCGGTGTTACCGGAAGTCGGTTCAATGATGGTCGTATCCTTGTTGATCAAACCGGCCTTTTCGGCATCCTCAATCATAGCCAGGGCTATCCTGTCCTTGACGCTGCCCAACGGGTTAAAGTACTCAAGTTTGGCCACCAAATGACCCTGAGCCCCCCGAGCCTGACCATAGCGGCTGAGCTGGACCAGAGGAGTGTTGCCAATCAATTCTGTTAAATTTGCCGCAATTTTCGCCATAAAGCACCTCTCCAAATAAAAAAGAAAAAAATACCGAACATATAAACAAAAAAAGCCAAGAACATACTATGTCCTCGGCCTTCAGGTTAAAACTGATCAGCTTCGAATTAAATTTCCAAAAAACTTATATATTATATTCGCCAGTCCGCCTGAGTCATTGAATTAAATACCGGAAATCTTAAGCCGACAGACCCGAATTTGACTTACCTTAATGTTCAAAAGATTATATTTTGTAAAAACTCAAAAGTCAAGCTTTTTTTTCAGGTCGGTTTTTGGTAGTGTGTAGAGTTAAATTTTCTAATAACCGGGCCCGACCGGGATCCCACTCTATTTCCAGAGCTTATTACCCCGGCGGATAATTTTGATACAAACAAATCACCATAAGGTAAAATCAATAAAGAAATAGATTATCATAATAATCCGCCGAGGTAATATTATGAATTTCGAAACTTGCTGTGTCCACGGGGCCAAAGATCCCAATAATACCACTGGAGCTCTGGCCGTACCCATTTATCAGTCAGCCACATTTGCCCACCCCGGAGTTGGAAAAAGCACCGGATATGATTACGCCCGAGTCCAAAACCCCACCCGTGAACCTTTGGAAAGACTGGTCGCCTCATTAGAAGACGGACTTGAGGCTCTGGCCTTCACCAGCGGCATGGCCGCCATGGACGCCCTCCTGTCGCTTCTGGTTAGGGGCGACCGGGTCATAGCCTCTGACGATCTTTACGGTGGTACTGTCCGCCTTTTCGATGCTTTGGCCAAAAGAGCCGGACTTATGACAACTTATGTTGATACCGGCGATATTCAGGCAGTCAAAAAAGCCCTGACACCGGAAACGAAGATGATCTTTATTGAAACACCCTCCAATCCCATGATGAAGGTTACTGACATTGAAGCGGTGGTCAAGGCCGCCGGACCTGACATCACGGTGGTGGTAGACAATACTTTTCTGACCCCGTATTTTCAGAAACCTTTGTCTCTGGGAGCCAGAATAGTTTTACACAGCGGCACAAAATATTTAGCCGGCCACAATGACACGCTAGCCGGTTTTTTAGTGACCGACGACCCGTCTATTGCGGAAAAACTCCGCTTTATAACTAAAACAGTAGGCACGGGTCTGGCTCCCTTTGACAGTTTCCTGTTAATCAGAAGCATAAAAACCCTGGCTTTGCGGATGGAAAAAAGCCAGGGCAACGCTCTGGCGGTGGCCCAATGGTTATCTGAACATCCTAAAGTAAAAAAAATCTACTACCCGTCTATGGCCGAAGATCAGGCCCTGGCTGTCTCCAAAAAGCAGACGACCGGGTTCGGGGCCATGATCTCCTTTGAAGTCGATTCCGAGGCCACGGCGGTCAAAGTTCTGGAAAAAGTCAAGGTCATTCTGTACGCCGAAAGTTTGGGCGGCGTGGAGACATTAATCACTTATCCTGCCCTCCAGACCCACGCCGATGTGCCGGAGGCGAAAAGACTGGCTCTGGGTATAAACGAACGCCTTTTAAGGCTTTCTCTGGGCGTGGAAAATGCCCAGGATATAATTTCAGATCTCAAGCAGGCTCTGGCCTGAAAAATTTTTATAGGGAGACAGTATGCGCTACAATTTCGACGAGGTCGTAGACCGGCGGGGAACTAACTGTATAAAATATGATTTTGCCAAGGAAAGGGGTATGCCGGAAGGACTTCTGCCTCTGTGGGTAGCTGATATGGATTTCAAAACTCCCCTGCAGGTCATTGACAGTCTGGTTAAATCGGCCCGGCACGGCATCTTCGGCTACTCGGACTCAAAGGACGATTATTTTCAGGCCGTGGCCAATTGGTTTGCCAAAAGGCACAACTACGACGTCAAAGCCGGATGGCTGAAAAAAACTCCCGGGGTTGTCTTTGCTCTTACCATGGCCATCCGGGCTTATACTGAGCCGGGTGAGGCAGTCCTGATTCAAAGTCCGGTCTACTATCCCTTTACAGGCTGCTCGGAAGACAATGACCGAAAAGTCATAGGCACTCAGCTAATCCTGAAAGACGGCCGCTACGAAATTGATTTTGACGATTTTGAAAAAAAAATCAAAGAAAATAATATCCGCCTTTTTCTTTTATGCAATCCTCATAATCCCGTTGGCCGGGTCTGGACAAAAGAAGAACTCCTGACCATGGGCCAACTTTGTAAAAAATACGGCTGCGTTGTTTTTTCCGATGAAATTCACTGCGACTTCATCTTTCCCGGACACAGACACCAAGTCTTCGGCGCCCTGTCTTCCGATTTGGCCGATATTTCCGTCATTGCCACCGCACCCAGTAAAACTTTTAATTTAGCCGGTCTCCAGATAGCCAATCTCTTTATTCCCAATCCTTCGTTAAAAAGCGCCTTAAACCTGGAAATAAAGCGTACCGGTTTCAGCCAGATGAACACCATGGGATTGGTGTCCTGCCAAAGCGCCTACGAACACGGCTGGGACTGGCTTGACCAGCTCCTTTCCTATCTGGAAGGCAACTTAAATTTAGCCAGGGATTTTTTCCGGGACCGACTATCCCCTTTTACCCTCATCGAACCGGAAGGAACCTATCTTTTATGGTTTGACGGCCGGGGCCTGGGTCTGAAACAGGGGGAACTTAACAAACTCATGATCGAAAAAGCCAACCTGTGGCTGGATGACGGAGCCATATTCGGTCCGGGCGGGGAAGGTTTTCAGAGGATTAATATGGCCTGTCCCAGGTCGACTCTTTTAGCGGCCCTGGAACGTCTGGCTCTGGCTTTAAAATAAAGGAGAACCAATGTCACGCACCATTACCGAAACTTTGATCCCGGCGGTATTCAGTTCTTTGGAACTGGTGAAAAAAGTCACTAACGTCTGCCCCGACACCCTTTGGACCGAAAAAGCCGGGGCCTGGCCGCTGTGGCAGCATCTGGCCCACACTATTTCCGGAACTGATTTTTTCGTCCCCGGCCAGTCGGTTAATCCGCCCGCCTCTTTGCCTCCGGAGGTAGCTCAACTAAAAGCGATCGGACTGCCTGTTTCCAAAAAAGAGCTTTCCGATTTTTTGGAGGCTGTTACCACCAAGCTGGGACAGTTCCTGGCCCAGTTACAGGATGAGGATTTGGTCAAACCCAACGAAAAAATCCAGAAGGTCGGGCTGGATTTCACCTTAGGCCGGACTCTGATCGTTCTGGCCGCCCACCCTCTTTATCATATTGGCCACGCCGACGCCGTCTTACGGCAGGCCGGATTGAACGGAGTTTTCTGACCCCGCCTTTTTAAACTATGGAATCATTTTATATGGAACCATTTTAAGGCCTCGCCCTGGCATTATTTAGAAATTCTCTCCTAAAAACTCCATGATGCCAGGGCTTCAACCACGGGTCATTATTCAGGTCTTTGGAACCTGCTGGGCACACCAAACATATGTCGACAAAATACTGAAAATACGACATGCTGGCTAGTTCATGTAAAGGTAAAGGTAAAGGCTGACAATCCCCTAAAAGCATAGTAAACTGGTACAGGCTAAATATATCGCCACGGCACGAAACTCTAAGAGAATTAGTTCAAAACCTGTAATAGAAACGGTATTGCAGCATCCTCAGAATTAAATGCCGAGGAAATAGATGATAAAATCATTCGTTGACTTTGATTATACCATCTTAACTTCGAATGGGGAAGTGTCTGATAGACGGAATAAGAGGATTGACATTATAGATTCGCTGGAAAAATACCAGTTTCGGCTTGAAAGTTAAATTTATGATATTGATTCTGTCGGACAATATTTCAAACTGAGCGTTGATTATATGTGTTCTTCATATGCCAGCAGTCCATCGAAAAAATGGTGAAAGCTTTATACGGCTTGCATGAATCTTTAGAATCAATACCAAAAATTTATAATATTACCCCGGCGGATAATTATGATAGATCAAATACTCCTTATTATTACCTCGGCGGATTATTATGATAATCTACTTCTTTATTGATTTTACCTTATGGTGACTTGTTTGTATCAAAATTATCCGCCGGGGTAATATTTATAGATGATCACTGTATAATAATTATTTAGCCATACTGCAAATAGATTAGATAAATTGCATAAATTTTTGAATATGCTAAAGACTGAAGAAACAAAGGAGAAACTCTTTTATCATAATTATCCGCCGGGGTAATAGTAAAAACTTTTAACGTTTTTGCTGCTAAATTACCTGAAAAAATTAACCCAGAGACTGTCAAGCTATTTGGCGACTTGTTAATTTTTTACTTGATTTGTCATTATACAGACTAAATGATGAAGTTGACCAAAATGGCTAATAATCCTGAAGCGTACAAGATATTAGTTCAGCACAAGGAGGTGTTAAATTGGTTGCAACTTTGAAGCTGTTAGAAGAGAAGCCGGACAATACGCCGACGCAGTTCGGGCCGAGATGACAGTAAACCGGAGATTCCTGTTTGGTTCATACGCGAAAGGCACCGCTGACGAATTTAGTGATATTTACATAGCTTTATTCTTCAGCGGCCTTACCGAAGAAAACGAATACCAGATCGTCAGGCGATTGATGCATATGACGTATAATTTCAAGGCGTTTTTTTAACAGTTGTGATTATCATCGCCAAAGTTCGAGCGCGACAATCCTTTCGCAAACGAGATATTAAGAACAGGCGTTGAGCTGTGACAGACCAGCGGTAAGATTATAATAATCTTTGGGTAAAGCCGACTAAACAGCCACGTATTCCGGCTTAACCGAAAATCGAAATATCCTGGAGGCTATTGAAGCCTTAAAGCACGTACGGACGAGAAAATTTAACGACTCCTGTGAGAAGATGAATAATATTTGATCGTCTGCGGCTTTTTGGAGGAAATAGTAATTCTGCATCGTGTTTTGAATTTTTTCCGACCCAATGAGTTTATGGAAAAATTCAAATAATGGCTTATTCTGCTCGTTAATGAAAACGGCCACCTGACGGTTTTCCCCTGCAAGTCCTTCGATAAGGATTACCAGCCGATCTCTCAGGGAAAGACCCGGCGGAACTTCTAAGCCTGGCGTGAGTTTGTGAGTTTACAAATGAGACAGTAAATAATTGGAAAACCATTGCGGAATGCAGGCATTGAGGCAAAAAAAATAAAAAGTAAACGTTCACGAGGTTTTATATCTCCGACAGTGGCTTAAAAACAAGACTTCCTGATTTTACCACAGCCAAGCTGAGTCAATTTGGCCCAAAACGTTATTTTTTGGAGTTTCAATCTGCTCATAGTCCAATTGTGTAAGTTCTAACCGATCTCCAGAGCCATCAGTGGCAGTCTTTGATAATGCTGATTGGGGTGCCGAAGTTGGAAGTAAGCGGATAGTTGATCCACGTTTGGTCACATCACAAGTCTGGTCAGATCCATATGGCCTATGTCAGTCTAGTAGATTCGTTACTGTTCATGGAGCGCCGGACTTGTTTAAAATACAGGCGAGAAGTTTCAGTTCAGGAAGACTATTGATTTTCTAACTAATCTAAGCTTTATCAGCCTCAACCGCCCCATCTGGCTTATCCTGGGAGGATGGACTCTGATCAGATTCCATATCCGGCTGGTGAGCAAACCTGTATAATTCCTGATGGTCCAGAATCGTGGTCTTTCCGTTTTTCACAGATATGCAGGCCCCTATGTTCCTGACCGCCTAATCCACAGCCATGGAAATGAGGATGGAGTTTTTGGATGCTCCTCCGCAGTCAAGTTTCCTGATCTGGGTCATCCCGTCATGGGCGGCCTGACTGCCGGCGGCTAATTTCACCTCTATTATGCAAACTTTGTCCTTAAATTTGACCTACAAATCGGACATGCTTCTGTTTTTATGAGCTTCAGGCCGGACATGGGCCTCGGCTCCCCACAGACAAAACTGCAAAGCGCTCCGATAGAAGTATTCACCCTGCTTATTACGCATAGCAATCAGAAAACTCCAATCCGGGAGCGGGTCAGGCAAGCCTTTGGGCTTTTTTTTCAGCATCTTTAAAAGTCCGCCCAAAATTCTTTTGGCCAGTCTCACGGAAAAGGCATCAGTACGGTCCGGATAAGGCAGTCCTGCGTACAGGCGCAAAAAAACGGCCGTCAGATTAGGGACATCGCCTGCGGCCGGATATCCGTCCAGTTCAGACAGGACCTCATCTCCGATATCCTCGGAGGCGCATAAATTGTCCATGAACAGAGCCGACAGAGCCGGGCGGACTTCAAAGTTCGGATAGTCCAGGGTGCAGGCTCCCCGGCTGTCGTCTTTACGCAAGGTCAGGTAACCGGCCTGATAGAGAAAGCCTTTGGGAGGCGCGGACCCTGTTTCTCCTGGAGTCCTGGCGAAATTTTTGGTGGTCCTAAGGCCGGAAAATTCTTCCGCCGCGAGCTCCTTGTCTTTTAAAAATTTCCGGATGAGGCCGTCAGAACCGGATTCCATCCAGTAATTATTAAATTCCCTGTATCCGAAGAAAATCAGAGTGGAAATATGGATTATAGACTCTGGTCACTCCGTCAAAGGAAAAACCGTCATAGCAGCTTCGGATCTGCTCTAAAAACTCTTTTCATCTAACCTCAGATGTTTGGCTGCGACCTTGATGTACTTGGTGAAGTTAGACTCAAGTTCCGCCTGGGTCAGGCCCATAAAGGCCGCGAATTCCGGTTCAGTTGAGACATCCACGAGGTTACTTAGAGCGGGAAAAAAACCATCCGGGAAAACTTGGGAACTCCGGTAGTGAAGACGAAGTCCAGATGCTCATCATTAGCTTTAATTTTTGAATAAAACGAGCGCATGAAGTTTCAAGTTTGTTCAACCAGCCTAGGGTCAGAGGTCAGTTGCCTCTGGATTAGACTTATAATGGGAGCGTCGTATTCGTCAATCAGTAAGACGATTTTTTGGGAGGCGGCCTCATTGACATCCTTCAGTAAACTGGAAAAATCGGTCGCCGCATAAGCCCCACCCAGGGCGACCTTATGCTTTTTAGCGTTAACTTCCAGGCAATTCTTTTTTATCGCTCTTTCCAGAATTTCCTGACTGTAGCAGCCATGACCTTCGCTCATGTCCAGATGAATGACCGGTTTTGGGGTGAATTTGGGGGGATTCATGAATTCCTCGGCCGCCAATCCCTGAAAAAGCTCCTTCAGCCCGGAGAAGAATGCGTCCAAGACTGTGACCGTCAGAGATTTACCGAACCGCCGGGGCCGGACGCAAAAGACAACTTTTCTTCCCTTCTGTAAGAGGGTAAAATATTCAGTTTTGTCCGCATATATGGTCTTCTTGGTCCGCAAATCATCAAAGGCCTGCACCCCAGCGGGCAGTTCCGGCTCCGTATAATCCTCCTTTTGCCTTTAGGCCCACGATAAAATCCGGCCAGAACAGGTCTGATTATTACTTATATCTGATTATCACTTATAATAGTATTGTATTTTAGTTTTTTCAAACAGAAAATAATATTGTTTCTGGCCTTCTAAAAAGGTCGGCGGCGGTCAACCCTGAAAGGGTTCGACTGAAGATTGGCCTGTGAATTTTTTTCTGAACGGTTACGTAAATTCGGTCATACAAAAGAGATCAATCGAATTTTTAACTAATAATATCCATTTTATATAAATTAACTGCCTTTTGACAGATAAAGTGTTTATTCTTAAAGATTCAAAGTATTAGGGGACTAAAACTGCCATAAGCAGCTCTGGGATCCCTCATTGGTAATGAAAAATACTTTGGTTGGTATATTTCGCCTAATTACTTATTTTTACTTAATAACGTCATAATCATATATTTTTTCCGAAAATTTGGTCAAACCGTACCTTTGGTGGCTGAAGTTTCTTAACCGGCTGTCTTTTTTTATTTCCGAGCCTGACCTCTGAGCCGCCCTGACGTGAAGATGGGTCAAGAGCATAAGGCGGATAAAAAAAGGCCGCGAGAACTTAAAGATGTGCTTTGATTAATTTACAATTCCTGGTAATATAGCATATATTTTGGTGCAGGCTACTGAGGCCGGAAATCTTAGGTTTCCTCCTTAACTGACTGAAAATACTTATTTTTCATAAAGCCGGCTCTTTTTGGGCACGGCTTTTGACATTTTAACTTCTCAGCCTGGCACTCCGGTCAAAGACTATTTTTTTATTTTTCAGCCTTTAATCTAAAATTTTCTAAATTTTTGAAAGACTTCAAAATGGATTCTATTTCACCCTGCTCTGAAACCTCCAGGCTGGACTCTAACGGCGAGGCTCTAGGCCAAAAAATGTCTTCTTACCTGGTACCGACATTAAAAGAAATGCCGGCTGAAGCGGAAATAATTAGCCATAAGCTTATGATCCGTTCCGGCATGATCCGGAAGCTTGCCGCCGGTATCTACAGCTATCTGCCGCTTGGTTTAAGATCCCTTCGGAAAGTGGAACGGATTATTCGTTCCGAGATGAACCGCTTCGGAGCCAGAGAAATTTTACTGCCAGCGGTCCAACCGGCTGAACTGTGGAAGGAAAGCGGCCGGTGGGACAAATTCGGACCGGAACTTCTGCGGATTAAAGACCGCCATAAAAGGGACTACGTGGTCGGACCCACCCACGAAGAAGTCATAACCGATCTCATCCGGCGTGAAATCCGCTCTTTTCGGGATCTGCCTTTGAACCTTTTTCAGATCCAGACCAAGTTTCGCGACGAAATTCGGCCTCGCTTCGGCTTAATGAGGTGCCGGGAGTTCATTATGAAGGACGCCTACAGTTTCGACATTGACGAATCTGGGGCCGATGTCAGTTATCAGGCCATGTATGAGGCTTACCGCCATATCTTTATCCGGTGCGGCTTAAAGTTCGCAGCCGTGGAAGCCTACAGCGGACCCATCGGTGGCAGCTATTCCCACGAGTTCATGGTTTTAGCCGAGTCCGGCGAGGACGCCATCGCCTTTTGTCCGGCCTGCTCTTACGCCGCCAATCTGGAGAAAGCCTCAACGCCCGACTACCCCGTAACCCCGGGAGAGTCCGGACCTTTGGAAAAAATCTATACACCGGACTGCCGCCATGTGCCTCAACTGGCCGCTTTTTTAAAAATTAAAGAGCAGGACATCATTAAATCCATGCTCTATCTGGCCGACCGGACTGAGCCGGTTTTAGTCTTAATCCCCGGACATCGAGAGATTAACTTAGTTAAACTGAAAGAGTCCTTAGACGGGCGGGAGCCGGTTTTAGCTTCCCCGGAAGAGGCCGAAAAAATCATGGGCGTCCCGATGGGCTTTGTTACCCCGGTGGGAGCCAAAGTCAAAATCATTGCCGACTGCGGAATTAAGCGCTTGGGCAGCGGAGTGGCAGGCACAGGCGAAAAAGACTATCATTACCTAAGGACTCAGGTGGACCGGGACTTTAAAGCCGAAGCCTATTTTGATCTTGCTTTAACGGCCGAGGGCGATCTGTGTCCCAAATGCTCCAGCCCCCTGACCATCAAAAGAGGCATTGAGGTGGGCCATGTCTTTAAGCTGGGCACCAAATACTCCGTGTCTCTGGGGGCCGATTTCATGGGTCCGGACGGTACGGAATCGCCTATTGTCATGGGCTGTTACGGCATTGGTTTAGGCCGGACATTAGCCGCTGCGGCTGAACAAAATCACGACGAGGACGGCTTAATCTGGCCCCTGGCTCTAGCACCCTTCCAGGTGGCCCTGCTGCCGCTTCAAGTCCAAAATCCCGAGGTCTCCAGAGTCACCGGAGCGCTTTTTGACCGTCTGACCGGAAAAGGGGTCGAGGTCCTTTTAGATGACCGCGACGAACGGCCTGGCCTTAAATTTAAAGACGCCGATCTGTTGGGACTGCCTTTCAGGGTAACTGTTTCCGAAAAGTCCACCAGTAAAGGTCAGGTGGAATTAAAGCTACGGGCCACCAGGGAGATGTCCATGCTGCCTGTTGAGACGGCGGCTGAAGAAATAACTAAACTTATTCAGGCTGACGGGTCCTGATTTAATGTGATCTCATGACCACCCCTGCCCCCGAATCAGAACTCTTAGTTTCCCTAGCTCCGGCTTCCGGTCATGATGAACTGCAGTTTCCGCCCGGTTACCCGGAACGCGGAATGGGACCCAAAGACAAAGAAGAAACGGTCTATAAACCTATAGAGGGCATTCCGGTTTACAGCATGAGGGCTGTCCGTATACACGAAATCGTGGACGCCCTTTTGGAGCAAAATCCCAACGCTGACGATGAGCTGGTCAACCGGGCTTACGTTTACGCGGCCACTGCTCATCAGGGCATGACGCGCCGTTCGGGCGAACCGTATCTCATCCATCCTCTGGCTGTAGCCTGGATTCTGACGGACATGCGCTTAGACGCTACCATCGTGGCCGCCGGACTTCTTCATGATGTGGTCGAGGACACCAAAAATACAGTTGACGATATAAGACGGGAGTTCGGCCAGGAAGTTGCCCGGATTGTGGACGGCGTCACCAAGATAAGCAAGCTTAATTTCAGTTCAGCCACCGAAAGAGCCGCCTCCAACATGCGCAAGATGATTCTGGCCATGTTGACCGATCTGCGGGTAATTTTAGTGAAACTGGCAGACCGCTTAAATAATATGCGGACATTAGGCTTCATGCCCCCGGACAAACAGAGGACCATTGCCAAAGAAACTCTGGATATTTTCGCTCCCTTAGCCGGACGCCTGGGCATCCAGAAGATCCAGTCAGAATTGGAAGATCTCTCCTTTTTTTACCTTGAACCCCAGGTCTATTTTAAACTCAGGCAGGATATTTATACCGGACACCAGGACCGCCAGAAATACGTCGAAGAAGTCAAAAACTTTTTATCCTCACGCATGGCCGAATTCGGGATTACCGCCGAAATTGAAGGCCGCCCCAAGCATATTTACAGCATCTGGCGGAAGATGAATGAGCAGAATCTTCCGTTCGAGCAGATTTTCGACCTGGTGGCTTTCAGGATCATTGTAAATGAAGTCCAGGACTGCTACAGCGCTTTAGGGGTTATTCACTCCATTTTCCGACCCATTCCCGGCCGCTTTAAAGATTACATAAGTCTCCCAAAACAAAACGGCTACCGTTCTCTGCATACAGCCGTGGTGGGCTTAAAAAACACCCGCATTGAAATCCAAATCCGCACCCGCCAGATGCATACTTATGCCGAAGAAGGCATTGCCGCCCATTGGCGCTACAAAGAAGGCGGCCAGTTCAGTGACGAGGAATCCAAAAGGATCAGTTCCCTGCGCTCAGTACTGAGCTGGCAGGACAACTTAGACGATCCGACCAGTTTTTTAAATTCCATCCGGGAATCTTTGGCCGAACAGGACAGCATTTTTGTCTTTACGCCCCAAGGGGATGTCAAAGAGCTGCCGGTGGGGGCCACGCCTTTGGATTTTGCTTACTCCGTTCACAGCGATATCGGCGACCACTGCGGCGGAGCCCGGGTTAACGGCCTAATGGCCAATATCCGCCAAAAACTCAACAGCGGCGATACGGTGGAAATTATTACGAGCCAAGCCTCCAGTCCTTCCAGGGACTGGCTGAGACACGTGGTCACCTCCAAGGCCAGAACGAGAATCAAGCAATGGTTCGCGGCCGCCGAAAAGACTCAGGCCGAACTTTTTGGCCAGGATCTTTTAGTCCAGGAAATGAGGCGCCACAGACTCAAGAAAAACCGACTGTCTAAAGAAGTCCTCCATAAACTGGGTTTTGATACCTTGGACGAACTGAATACAGCTGTGGCTTACGGCAGGGTCACGGTTCGCCGGGTCATGGAAACAATACTGCCGGAACTGAAATCCGAGCCCCCGAAAACAGTTTCCCCGGATCCCAAAACCGCCGATAAGCCATTAAATCAAAAAGCGGTTGACGGCATTCTGGTTAACGGAGTCGACGATGTTTTTGTCCGTTACGGCAAATGCTGCACGCCGGTTCCAGGGGAACCCATCGTCGGCTTTTTAACCCACGGCAACGGCGTCACCGTCCACACCACCAGCTGCAAATCTTTAATCGGTTTAGATCCGGAAAGATTTATTGAGGTCTCCTGGGATACCGCCTCTGACGCGGAAATCACCCACGAGCTGTACCTGAAAGTCCAGATCCGGCCGGCCAAAGGCGGCTTATCCAAGATCGTGGCTGTCCTAAGCGAGCAGGTGGCTGACATTGTAGAGGCTCACACCGGGGAAGCTAAATCGGGGCATCTTCTGTTTAAAGTCGCTGTCAAAAATTTCGGGCAGTTTCAGGAGACGGTCAAGGCTTTAACCCAATTGGGCGGGCTGGTAGAAAGAGTGGAGAGGTACTATCCCGATGAATACGGCGAAGCCGGGGATGAGCCCGTTGACTGAGCCAGGGGCGGCTAAAATCCGGCTTTTAGATTTAAGCCCGGAGGAAATAGGCGCTTTTTTGAGCGACTGGGGCGAAAGACCCTACCGAGCCGAACAGCTTACCGGCTGGATTTTCAGAAAAGCCGCCGCCAGCTGGGGTGAAATGACCGATATCGCGGCCAAAACACGGGCCCGCCTGGCCCGGACCTACGACATTGCCCCGGTCTTAACCCCTCTTTTATTGACCGAGAGTCAGGATCAGACCAAAAAGATCGTCTGGCAGCTTTCCGACGGAACGAAAACCGAAAGCGTCTTAATTCCGGAAAGAGATCATGTCACCTTGTGCCTGTCTTCCCAGGTGGGCTGCGGTTTAGGCTGCCGTTTCTGCCGGACCGGAGACATGGGCTTCAAAAGAAATCTGACCCAGGGCGAAATTTTAGGCCAGGTTTTTGGAGCCAAAAAATTTTTAAGCCCCGACCAAAACCTGACAAATCTGGTCTTTATGGGCATGGGGGAGCCTCTTTTAAACCCGGAATCCACAGTTAAAAGTCTGGCTGTTCTGACGTCGCCTAAGTTTTTGGCTTTTTCCGGCAGGCACATCTCTTTGTCCACGGCCGGAGTGGTTCCGGAAATTTACCGGATGGGAGCTTTAGGTTTAGATTTCGGACTGACCGTCTCTTTAGGGGCCCCGACCGATGAACTCAGAGACGGTCTCATGCCCATAAACCGGCGCTACCCCTTAAAAGAGCTTAAACGGGCTCTGAAAGCTTATCCTTTAAAAAAAGGCCGCCGGATAACCATTGCTTATGTTCTTTTGAAAGACGTAAACGACGGTCCCCATGAAGCTTTAGAACTCAGCCGCTTTCTGACCGGACTTAAAACCAAGATAAATCTTATTCCGTTTAATCCCTGGAGCGGGGCGCCTTATGACCGCCCCAAGGAAGAGACTATTTTAAAGTTTCAAAAAATTCTCCGCGACAAATATCATACAGTCATCATCCGCCGGTCCAAAGGCCGTGACATTGCCGGAGCCTGCGGTCAGCTGGCCGGTCAGGCTTAATTACCAGCAATCGGATCATACGGGCCAAATCTCCGGCTTTTAAAAAAGGAACTCCTATGCCCTACTGCACCCAGATGGAGGCGGCCAAATCAGGCCTCATCACCCCGGAAATTGATAAAGCCGCCGCCGGTGAAAATATGGCTCCCGAATGCCTTCGCCGTCTGGTGGCCCGGGGGCTGGCCGTTCTGCCGGCTAACCGCCTCCACAGGGCCTTAAATCCCAGAGCCATCGGTTCAAACCTTAAAACGAAAGTCAATGTCAATTTAGGCTCGTCAAAAGATTTAACCGATCCAGAAACGGAACTGGCCAAAGTCCGGGCGGCCGTAGCTCTGGGAGCTGATGCCATCATGGATTTAAGCACTTTCGGCGACACTCAGTCCTTTAGGAAAAAACTTTCCGAAACCTGTCCGGCCGTTTTGGGCAGTGTGCCGATTTATGACGCCATAGTTGACCTGAATAAGCCCCTAAAGGACATCACGGCTTCGGAATGGCTCAGTTCAGCCAGAAGACACGCCGAAAGCGGTATGGACTTTTTAACAGTCCACGTCGGTTTAAACCGGGAAACCTGCCGGAAATTTAAGGCCAATCCCCGCCTGACCAATATCGTCTCCCGTGGCGGCAGCCTCATCTTTGCCTGGATGGAGATGACCGGCCAGGAAAATCCCTTCTTCGAGCGTTATGACGAGCTTTTAGACATGTGCCGGGAGTATGATGTCACTTTAAGTTTAGGCGACGCCTGCCGCCCGGGGTCCCTTCACGACGCCTCGGACCCCAGCCAGATCCAGGAACTGATTGTCCTGGGCGAACTGACCCAAAAAGCCTGGGCCAAAGACGTTCAGGTCATGATCGAAGGACCGGGCCATATGCCCTTAGATGAGATAGAGCCGCATATGAAGCTCCAGAAGTCACTCTGCCACGGAGCGCCGTTTTATGTTTTAGGCCCCTTGGTGACCGATGTGGCCCCAGGCTATGACCACATAACATCAGCTATAGGCGGGGCTATCGCCGCCTGGCACGGAGCGGCTTTTCTGTGTTACGTCACCCCGGCCGAACACTTAAGACTGCCGACTTTGGAAGACATGAAAGAAGGCCTGATGGCCGCCAAAATCGCGGCCCACGCCGGAGATATCGCCAAAGGACTGCCCGGAGCCCGGGACTGGGACGACAGCATGAGCCGGGCCCGTCAGGCTCTGGACTGGGATAAAATGTTTTCCCTGGCCCTGGACGGCGGGAAAGCCCGCCGCTACCGGTCCCAATCACCGCCGGAACTGGAAAATACCTGTACTATGTGCGGAGATATGTGCGCCATGCGCAACATGAACAGGATTCTGGCCGGTGAGACGGTCTGATTCCATCTTTCTTTAAGAATTCATATTGGTATAATACCAGGCACATCGGTGTTCAATGGCCAAACCTTCACATAAACCTGCCTGGTTCCCTAAAAACAGCATGATAATACCACTCCCCTGTAGCACAGGTTTTTGCTTCTCCGTAAGCGAAGATGACAAAAATTCTCAGAATGACTGAGGAACTGTTAAATGGCTTAAACTATGAAACCGTAAAAGAAGAAGCCCGTCGCCGCGCTGAGAAAATACGCCAGGAATTCACAGCGGATCGGTCTTTCTCTTCGGATCTTATGCCAAAGTAGCTGCTGACGAATCAAGTGACGTGGATACGGCCTTCTTCTTCCGTGATTTATCGGACAGAGCCCTCTTTAAGGCAGGCTCTGAATTTTTTCGTTTGACGCAAAATTGCAAAGCCTGTATTGCGAGCCTTTAGCTGTCGCGGCCTCGGAAATTAAGCGTGATAACCCTTTTGTTAACGAGATTTTGCGGACAGGGATAAAATTATAATAATGGTGCAATTAAAGCCTAACAGGATAAAGTGATCTTTACCTGGTCGGTCCAATGCTGCCGGCCCCGGAAAACATGAAAAAGGCTGATGGTTGCCAAAATCGCAGCACACGTCGGAGATATTGATAAAAGCCTATCCGGGACTGGAACGGAAGCATGAGCCTGATCCTTCAGGCTCTGAACGGGAAGAAACATTTTTCCCAGGCCCTGGACTGTGAAAAAGCATGCGGTTGCAAAGCCAAATCACCGCCGAAACTGAAAAATACCCGAATTATTATGTTCGCCAGGCGCAACATAAACCGGACTACGGCCGCAGAGTCGGCGAGGCAAAAGATAGACGGTTATAGATGGTATAATGCTTGATATTGAGTTATTAAGCGGTTATGGCTGTCAAAAGATAAACGGTTCACATTCCCCGGAAATGGATTGATATTATCTGGCTGGTTCTACAGTTCACCGAAGCCTGAACCCCGGTATCACGCTGCACTGACGTTTAAGAAAACAAAATTTTGACTTGGAGTTCGATACAGCTGGTTGGCAACGCAAGGTCAGGCTCCGTTACTCGAGTCAGAGAATACCGTTAATGACCCAAGTCCGGTTCGATAACTTAGCCGGACGCGTATTTGGGTGCTGCTTTATCGTTTGGGCGGCAAAGGGTAGGCCGTGAATCCACCTGGAAGATTTGGTCATTTGCTCCAGTCTGGAGCAGATTGATTTCTTTGTGTAAATTTTGTAACGTATTTTTGACATTAATATGTCAATTGAATTTGTAAAACTGATAGGAAGCCTATTTCCGACAATACACGTTTATTTTTAGCTACTTATTGATTTGAGATATAGTTATGATTAAATCAGTTTCCTTCAAAAATTTCCGCTGTCTTGACGGACTGACAGTGCCTTTATCCGCGGTTACTATGCTGACTGGGACAAACGGCGTAGGAAAGACTTCAGTTCTCGAAGGATTATACTGCCTGTTTTCGGAAACAAGGCTTGATGTTTCTTCCCTGTCAAGATACAGCAACTCTGTTGGTTCACTGGTAAATCAGTACGCTAACATGCCTTTTACAGTCGCAGCTCATCAAAAATATAATTACAAGCGGTTTTGGGATGAATGCCCTTCGTATGACAAATCGGAGTGCTCGGTATATGCCAAAGATGAAAACGATTTTTCTTGGTCTTGGAAATACCAAAAGGCCGATTTAACCGAGTTAGCCGATTTAGGTCATCATTTGCCCATCAGTTCCCAGATCCCAATAGATTCACTGACCAAATTCGCCTTGTGGACTTGGCAGAATAATCACAGCGATCAAGGTAAAAATACCAATCAGGTTAATTCTTCTGAAAATATTTTTTCCAGGGTTCAAATCCTGACCTCTGAGGGAGGTTTGTTTCTTTTTCCCCCGTTAGCAAAGGTAGAGAGCTTCTGTCTATATTTAGATTTCCCCACAAATAGAGTGCAGCCACGGTCTCTCTCTTTTGATACTTCAACTCAGCTAACAAAAGCGCTGAAAATTATTATTACCCCGGCGGATAATTATGATAATCTATTTATTCTTTGGTTTCGCCTCGACTTTCGCGTATTTAATTTTATCATGGTCAAAAATTTTTTTAACTTTTGAATGATCGTTTTGCAA
>JAISEL010000041.1 GCA_031264185.1 Deltaproteobacteria bacterium | reverse complement strand
TCAAAAATTATGCAATTTCTATAGTCTATTTGTAGTATGGCTAAAGAATTATTATACCGTGATCATCTATAAATAATAAGGAATATTTGATCTATCATAATTATCCGCCGAGTTAATATGATGAACGGAATAGTGTCGGCAATAATACGCACCGCCGCCTTAATATCGAATAATTTCGCGCTTTTACGCTCATTGATGACTATTATCCTCTTATTTTTATCAATTCTACAGATTCGGAATATGGAAAAGTATTCTCCATTCTGCATGAATTCATTCACCATTGGAGTGGGAACAAACAGTCTATGCAATGCAGGAGAAGATTATCATTCAATTGTAAAACCGCTGGAAATTTTTTGTAACGGCGTAACCGCAGAAGTTTTAGTTCCTGCTGATTTGTTCGCCAATAAATGGAATGCAAGCATTAAAGATACAAAAGATAAGTTTGATGCCTTAAGCGACTACTTTAAATGCAGTCAATTAGTTATCACCCGCCGAGCGTTTGAATCGGGATTCATTAGCAATGAAGAGTATGCCGATGCGGCAACGGAGACAAAAGAACGAATCGTCCGGAAAGCAAGCGGCGGAGGCAGTTACTATACAACCCAAGCAACCCGTATTGATCATCGTTTTTTGCTTGCTCTGGAATCAAGCGTAATAGAGGGTAAGACCCTATATACTGATGTATTTAGGCTCACAGACACAAATAGCTGAACGTTTGAAAACCTTGTTATCGAAGTTCGAAAGAAGTTGAAATAAACACCCCGGAAAAATTTTTTTAGTGGATACTAAAAGGAACGGAGCATTTTTTTATGTTTGTACCTCTGATTGGTACGCTATTTTTGTTACCGTGTTACGTTTTCTTCCGAATTGGATTGCGGAGATAGAAATCGACCGGCTCGTGAATGTTTTTTTGCGTTATTCAGAATAATCCATAAATCACATATTGTCAGATTTTTTTATCTTGCTCAATTGTTTGGCCACCAATATTCAAAGTTATTGGATTCCGTGAAGAACTTTAACGATCGCTAGGTCTGCCTGCTGACGCGGTTGCGCTGCCTTTCGTCCGCCCAGATAAGTTTCGTGTGCCCCGCACGGAGACAATTATATGGACAAGTGCGGCATTATCACCATTGAGCGAATCACTGTGAATTATACGATATAAAGAACATGACGGCAAAACCTGATCCGAGATATTCCTGTCCGGTGAAATTTTGCAGCTTTATAGAATTAAATGATTATATTACCTCGGCGGATTATTATGATAATCTATTTCTTTATTGATTTTACCTTATGGTGATTTGTTTGTTTCAAAATTATCCGCCGGGGTAATAATAGCTATATTGAGTTAATTTTCAAATCTCAGCTATTTTTTTAGTTTTAAAAATACCATTTCTTTTACCAATACTCTTAAAAATTTCTATTCTCTGTAACGTATCTCTACCATATGGATTAACTTCTGATTTCTTGACAAAATACCCTTAAGTGCTGTATAAATAATATGACATTGTTTTTTTGAAACAATGGGTTTATTTTATTTTGTCAGATTCGGTTAAATACCGGCCTCAGGGTTTTTCCCCTCCACCGCGACTTCCGATTATCTTACACTAAAGCCTCCGGTCTCATAAAGTTTGAGCGATTGTATGGATCTTAAACAGTCAGTCACCTCCCAGGCGTTTTAAGACGCTGATGTCTTTAGGCAGCCGGAATTTGTTCTTGTTCTTACAACCAGGCACTTATAGATCATAAAAACACACAAAAAAGACAGAATATGTTTTATATAATTTTTTTTGTAAATAATATGCGCCGCTTTGCAGGAAGAGGCTGGCTGTCCCAGTTTACGGGCCAATAGTTCTGGGGAAAAGATGACCGTTCTGCACTGCCCGAATTGTCGAATCAAATTCAGTCTGTCCGGGGTGACTTCCGGCCTGAGAAATACTGACTGGGTTAGATGTCCTGAATGCGGTGAAGTTTTTAGGGGAAATCAGCAGGATTTTGGCAGTTTACTGGGCAGTACCGCCGATAATTCAAATATAAAAGGCCGCATAAAAGTCCGGCCGGTCTCTGAGTCTAATCCGGATACCGGTTATGAGGCCAGCTTAAAACCAGCTTGGGAAAAAACGGAAGACCCCAGGCCGGTCAGCCGCTCCTCCCGGTCTTTTCGGGCGGTTTGCCTTGTAATTTTTATTTTAGGTCTGGCCGCTTTATTGGGAGGACCTTTTGTCTTGGGATTTAGGTCAGCCGAAATGCCTCTCCCGCCGTTGGACCCTCTCCCGGCTTCCAAAGTTCCCGACTACGCCGGTGAAGTCCTGCCGGGAGATTTAAAGGCTCTGAAGGCCGAACTTTTAAGGGCTAGACGGTCAGAGAAAAATATCGGCTTTCAGGGTTACGAAAGCCGGATTTACAGATATTTAGCAGAGCAGTTAGCTCCCGGCAGCTGTCAGGAAATCACCGAGCTTTTTATCTACTCCGATGATACTTCAGAAGGCTTTACAGCCAGGGGCGTCTGCTATAACCGCCTTCTTAAGGCGGCTGAGATTACGGTGACCTGGTCAGGGGATTCGGTCCGAGTCGAGGCTGAAGGCGAAGAAGGGTACATAGAGTTTTTTCTGACTGATTAATCCTTAAGGATTTAAAGGTTCTGTCTAAATCGGCCGTCTTTTTAACAAAAAAGTGAAAAGCTATGAGCGTAAACAATACATCGGAAAGTTTGTGGAACCCGGATAAATGTCCGGGACGGCCTGGTTTTTCTTTGGTTGAATTGCTGGTGGTCATGGCCATTGGGGCAATTGTCGCCGGGGTGGCCTTTTCAATCTACCGATTAAATGCCAGGTACAGCCTGCAAAGCGAATCAGAAGTCAGAAGGCAGCAGAATTTAAGGTCTGCTCTCTATATGCTGGCCAGGGATCTGCGCATGGCAGGCAACGGGTTTTCTGTTTTAGGGTACGGGATAAAAACGATCCAGGCTTATGTGCCTTTTTCTCCCTTAAGAAGCTGCGGAACAAAGCCGGTAGTGGCCGATCAGCTCGACTGGTTCCATTACTGCGACCGTTCCAGCCCCAAAGGCATCCGGGCGATTTTCGGTGAGGACGGCGGGCCGGTCAGATCCGATCTGATGACGGTTTTCCGGGCTGCCCCGGAATTCAGCGCCACTTTAGGGGAAGTCACCCAGCTTAATAACAATGAGATCGTTTTAAAAGAAGCAGTGGACCCCAGGGCTGTCCTTGATGGTGACATCCTTAGTATGGTCAACGGAAGCCGTGCCGTTTTAATGGAGGCAGACCATGTTTCCAAAGCTGCGGGTATGGTCAAAAGCATTTACATAAACAAAACCGGACGCTATACCGGACCGGACGTGGTGCCGTCCGGGTTTCCGGTCGAGGGCTCTTATCTTTTTAACCTCAAAGATGTCTCTTTGGTGACCTACTACGTAGACGAGGACAAAAATCAGCTGGTATCGGTCCGTCACGACCAGCAGGCCATTCCCCCGGGGGCCAGGGAAAGTCCGGCTACGGTGGTAGCCGACAATATTGAGGATCTTGAGTTTTATTACTACTTTGCCAACGAGAGCATTGACATGTCCAGGATCAATCTTGCCCCCAGCATTAGTTCGGCCAGACTGGATCAGGCCGATATTCAGGCAGTGACCGTGGGTCTGACCGCTAAAGCCGACATTAAATACAGCCGGTTCGGCCAGTCCAGGCCGGCTATGTTCAACCGGCAGGCCGGGATTGCGCTGGATACTTTCAGCCGCAATTCCCTGGTGGCTACCGTTCAAGTGAGAAATTTTGAAAGATGAAATTTGGTTTTCGGCCCGGTCCTGAAGTTAAAATCAGGCCCGGGTTTTCACTGATGGAACTTCTGACGGTCACAATAATCATTGGTCTTCTGGCTGCAGTGACATTTCCTTTGCTGAGCTCATACAGACCCAATCTGACCGCCAAAGGCGGCGCTCAGCAGTTGGAAACTATGATGCACAAAGCCAGATTTCGAGCCGCTAACCAGAAAACTCCCGTTCGGCTGGTCATCAACTGTTCCCATCCCGGAGGATTTGAAAGTTGTTTTTTAGATCTGCAGACGGCGGTTTATACTAATAATGATGTGACCGGCTGGAACCGTGAACCCGGCGATCACCAGATTTTAAACCGGGAGCTGATGGTGGTCAGGAAAAATCCAGCCTCTGTCCATGACGGCCAGATCTCGGTCAAGGATATTTACTGGACTATTTTTATGCCGGTGGGTCATGTTTATTCCGATCCAAGGCCTTTGGAGCTTTTTCTTTACCATACGGCCCAGAAAAACAGTTCCAAACGAGGCTGGAAGATCTCAGTCAACAGTGAAAACGGCCGGGTCGAGTCGCTCCGGGACAGCCAGACTGTGCCTTAAAATATACTTTTGGCGCCATTTTTTGTTTTTTTAGCTCAATTGCTCCGCGATCGGGATAATGTGTATGCAGGGGAAAGTCTCCTTATGCCGGGTTAAATCCGGCTTTACTTTAGTTGAGGTTCTGGTGGCCGTCTTAGTTATAGCCTTCGGCTGTTTAGCGGCGGCCAAACTTCAGGTCTCGGTTTTTAAGGCCAAAACCATTTCTGACAGGCTCTCCGCGGCTAATTTTTTGGCTGAATCGGAGCTTGAAACCCTTAAGTCTTTGACTTTTCCGGAACTGAATCTGAAAACCGACTATGAGGAAACTAATTTGACCGGAACCGGACTCGTCTGCCGGACGCCCAACTGTTCCGGCGGTTTTTTCACCCGCCGGGTAAAGTTTTACAGAGGCCAGCCGACTGCTTTCAGCTGTCATGTCGAAATAGAGGTCGCCTGGCAGGACAGTACCGGTCCGCACCAGGTCTTATACAGTTCGGTTCTGACCGGCAAGTCTTATTAAAAGGTGCCAGGCATGTCTTATTGGTCTAAAACATTTTTGAGGAATCCCCTTTATCTGAAATCGGGCAAAATTGCCGGTGACTTTCGTTTGGAACAGGTTAAGACCGGTTCGAAGTCGGGTATGATTTTGGTCTTTGTCCTCACGGTCATGATTTTAATCAGCCTCATGGGCGTAATGGTCATGGTGCTCACCAGTTCGGAAGTAGCTATGGCCGGGCATCAGCGCCGGGGGCAGGAGGCTTTTTATGCCACCGATTCCGCTCTCGATCTTTCCAATCTTCTGGGACGGATCGTACTCCATCCGGTTTTGGGTCATCCTCAGGATCTTCTGACCGCCGGGGCCGGTCCTAAGCCTCAGAATCCTTTGACCGTAGAGATAAATCATCAGCGTTTTTCTCTGGAGAATCTGATTTCAGAGTCAGAACCGTTTAACTACCTCCAGAGGTATCTGGATTCGTCTCTCAGTTCCGGGTCAGGAGCTAAAAAACCCCATGTGGTTTTTAAAATAGGAAAGCAGATTGTGGCTGCGGCTTCGTTCAGTCTGGATTATTCCGCCAACTCAGACGGCTTTTCCCTTTCGGCCGGGGACCGGTATGACCTGACCGGCGGCTTCAATCGGCCGGTGGATGTGACCGTGACCGTCACCGGAACATCGGTGACTTCTCTGGGCAGTTTGGGGCCGAGTGTGCCAAGGTCGGTCATAACCACGATAAGGCGCGATCATCTTTAGTTTGACTTAATATTATTTCCCGCTAACAGCTTTTAATATGAAGGATTCGTGAATACTTTGAGATATTTTCTTTGGTTTCCTGTTTTTCTGATGATAACCGTAGGTTTCAGCCGGGCTTTCGCGGTCACTCCGGATAAAAGTCTGTACCAGTCATTGCCTTTTATGTCGGCCTACCGGGCTGTCCCCCATGTTCTTTTGGTTCTGTCCAAAGACATGAAGATGTTCCAGCAAGCCTACGATGAGCTTCATGATATGGACGGCGACGGACGGATTGACACCGGCTTTAATCCAAAGGTCAATTATTACGGGTATTTTGACAGCCTGTCCTGCTACCGCTACGAGGGCCGGTCAAAAATGAGGGAAGGGGACAGAAACGGCTATTTTGTCCGTTCCGGCCCTACGATTCCCGATGATTCCCAAAGTACGCTGGACAGTATAAGGACGGCCGGTCTGGGCACAGATCTGGTGCCTGCGGCCAGAGCAGCTTCCGGTATTTGCCAGCATTCCCATACCTCAGAATCGGGTGATTTCAGCGGCAACTGGCTGAACTATTTAACCACCAGCCGCATGGATGTCATCAGAAAGATTTTATACGGAGGCTTCAGGTATAAAGACACCCCGGCTGAAACAATTCTGGAACCTTCCTATGTGCCCCGGGACGCCAATTCATGGGGGACCGATGTCCTGGCCGACAATCGTTGGTTCAAAGAGACTCCCATGACGTCGTACTATGACATATCCAAATTCACCCCTTTTCCCAAACCGCAAGCGGGTAAGGCCCACTTCTTTGCCAGGGTCAGAAATACGTACGGCGGCGGGACGTACCAGGTTTTTGAGTATATTTTAAACGCTGACAAAAAGTCTTTTTTAGGCTCCACCGAAATTACCGGAGCCAACGGCCGTTATTTTGACTGGGTGCTCCAGGACGGTCCCAATCCGTCCCACAACCGCTTAAGCTATGCCGATTACATCATCAAAACATACGGATTAAAGGTCAAGGTCTGCGACCAGGGCAATGTCGGAGCCGGGGAAGACTGCCGGGTTTATCCCAAAGGCAACTTAAAGCCGGTCGGTCTTCTTCAGAAAACCGGGGAAAACGGAGATATATACTTCGGCCTTTTGTCCGGCAGCTACGATGAAGTTACCCGAATCCAGGGCGGAGTCTTAAGGAACCACATAGACCATCTCAATAAATCGGTTGATATTGAAAACTACGGCCAGATTAAAAAGGACGGCCTCATCTGGGCTCTGGACAGTTTCCGGATCGCAGGCGGAGTTGAGCATAACGGCCTTGAGGCTTACAGCAATTCCGTCAGTTGGGGCAATCCAACCGGCGAAATGCTCTTTGAAGGGGTCCGTTATATGGCCAGAATGGCTGCTCCGGGCAGCAGAGGCCTCCAGCCCACCCCGATGTTTTTGCCCAAAAACGAGTATAACTACAATAAAGAGCGGAAAACCGGGTTTTACAGAGACTGGAACAACCTGCCCGTCCTGGCCGGCGGCGACTGCGCCAAACCCATTATCCTTTTGATATCCGAGGCTGACAGTGACAGCGACGGCGATTCCCAGGTCAACGGTCCAAATGATCTGAACATGAAGCCTCTGGGCAGCATTTATCCGGGTGAAGCCAAACATCTGCCAAATTTTAACATGTCCGCCTATCTGCGCCGTTTGACCGATCTTGAGGGTTTAAATAGGGGGCAGGAGTTTTTTTATTCCCGGGGCCGGACCGATGACTGCACTCCTAAAACTTTAAACTCTCTGATGGATGTTGAAGGTATGTGCCCTTACCGTCCTTCATATCAGGGCACTTACAGTTCGGCTGCGGTAGCCTATTTCGCCCATACCCACAATTTCGGCAGAGGAGAGAGGGATTTGGGCCTGGATATCTACACCGTGACCATGAGCCCGGTTTTCCCGTCCCTGGACTTTCCCTTAAAAAAAGACAACGGCCATGTCACGGGAGGGATCACCATACTCCCGGCTTCTATGAGCGACAGCAGCAAGAAAAACAGCAAGGGCCGGATTTTAAGCTTTTTAAACTATTATATTCTAGAGTGGTGGGCTGATAAAAACGGCACCCCCTATCACGTTAAAATAAAGGTCAATTACGAAGACTCGGCTCAGGGCTACAACCCCGATTTTGGCCTCTGGCCGAGATCTGACTGGGATATGGACGTCATGATCGAACATACCATCGATCTGGTCACCAAAACCAGTCCCCAAAGGGCCAGTAATGGTTTTAACTTTGCCGGCGATAAAAGAGCTTCGGGCATTCTAAAACTTCGCGGCGGGACATACTACCCATTCCGCGAACAGGGAACATCTCCATTTGCCATAAAACAGGAGGAAGTGGCCGGCCTGACTATCCGGTCCTGGAAAGTCAATAACTCTACCAACCAGAGGATGAGTTTAGGCTACAGCATCAGCGGTTCCACCAGGGACGGCACGTATATGGATCTGGGCCACTGCTCTGGCATCGATTCCTACGCCACGCCTCCGACCTGCAACTGGCCTAAAGGCTACGGCAAAAATGTTACTTCCGACGACGGAACTTTCTGCAAAAAAGCCTTTGGGGAATGTACGCCTTTATTCAGGGGCGATCCGCCCAGTTTAGCAGTCACCAGAACATTTGAGTTTTCCTCCAGCGGCTCAGAAGGGGAAAAATTGCCGGGAACTCTGTTTCTGGCCGCCAAGTACGGCGGATTTCAGGATTTGAACAATAACGGACGCCCCGATAAAGGGGAATGGGAAGGATCCGACGGCAATCCCAAAAATTACTTTAATCCGGTTAATGTGACAGAACTGCCTTCGAAACTGGAGGCGGCTTTTAAAGATATTGCCCAGTCCGTGGCTACCGGTACGGCCACCTCGGTTTCAGTCAGTTCGGTTTTAGGCGGAGGGTTGTCGCTCCAGACGGCCTTTTATCCAAAATACAAAAGCCCCGGCACCGGTCAGACCGTGTCTTGGGTCGGGACGGTTTACGGTCTCTTTGTCGATCGTTTCGGCAACTTCAGGGAAGACTCCAACCGCAATCACCGCCTGGAACTGAAAAGCTCCAATGGTACCGGTAACGGCGACTATGCGGTAACGTTCAATTCGGTCCGAACACCGCCCCAGAACAAGCCGAAGTGCTATGTTCCGGGGGCCGCTATCAGCCGCTGCTATGACGAAAAAGGTGACGGAGAACTTAAACCTTTAGACGGCCCTGCCAAGAGCCCGGCCAATGTCCATCGGCTTAAACCGGTCTGGGACGCCGGCCGCTGGCTGGCTGAATTGAAAGACCCCTCTAAACGGAATATCTATTACGTCGATCCGGACAAAAAGGATCAGATACTGCCCTTTATAGACGAGCCCGCTACTGTCAGGAAACTGACCGGCCACATGATTTACGATAATTATCTGGATATTCTGCCGCCAGGGAGCAGCGGCTCTAAACCCAGCCGAACCGAGACCGCCTCCATGCTCGTCCGTTATATCCAGGGCCAGGATTTTCCCCAGTGGCGCCCCCGGACGACCGGCAATCCCTGGACGGACAACATTACGCCTGTGGTCTGGCGTTTGGGCGATATTATTAATTCCAAGCCCATCCTGGTCGGCCAGCCGGCTTTCGGTTACGAGCATCTTTACCGGGATTTGTCCTATGCCAGTTATAAAACGGCTCAGGCCAGAAGACGGCAGGTAGTCTATTTTGGCACCAACGACGGCTTCCTCCACGCCGTTAACGCCGGTTATTTCGGGACCATGGCCAGCGGGGAAGTGCTCTACGAGCCCGGCGGCCGGGATTTGGGCGAAGAACTCTGGGCCTTAATCCCCAGTTCGGTTCTGCCTCACCTTCAGTGGCTGGCCGATCCCGGCTATATCCACAGTTATTATGTTGATTTAAAGCCGGTCGTAGCCGACATAAAGATTAACGGCCAATGGCGGACAATTTTAATCTGCGGCCTGAGGCTGGGCGGCCGGCCCATTGAAGCCGCCGGGTCCTCTGCCTCCCATGTTAAAAATATCTATTCCGAGGTCATGGCCTTAGACGTTACCGATCCCAATTCGCCCCCCAAACTTCTTTGGAGTTTCGGGGCAGAGGAATTAGGGCTGATGGTCGGTCTGCCGGCCGTAGTCACCAGCGGCGGCCGCTGGTACACGGTTCTGGCCAGCGGACCGGCTATGGATTTTAAAGAAAAAGGGACCGGCCGGATTAATTTCGGAAATTTTTCGCCCTACGACGGCTTTAGCGCCCAGAAAGCCAGACTTATTATTTTGGACGCTGCCAACGGCCGGGTCGTTTCCGGACTGTCCAACCCCAATCTGACTGTCAAAGAAGACTTAAGCTTTTTTAATGATCCCTATATCCCCCTTCCTCTGAAACGGGAACTTAACGGTGTCTGGCACGACGAGGCCGTCTATTACGGAATGACCGTCAGCCGGGACAGTCAGGGCCTTGATAAGGGAGCTGTTTACCGGCTCCAGATGGTGGATGCCGGCGGCAGTCCTCTGCCGGCTGATCAATGGAAACTGCGCCGTCTGGCTTCGGTTGACCGGCCCGTGACCGGTGCGGTCAACTCGGCAAAGGATTTTAGCGGCAATCTCTGGGTTGTCTTCGGAACAGGGCGCATGTGGGGGCTGGATGACATAATCACCTGCGGCAAGAAGGCCTCCCCCCAGTGCCTGGAAAATCATCAGCATTATCTGTTCGGCGTTAAAGAAGAACTGGCCGACGGCCGGATGACTTTTGCCGAAAGAAATGTCAATGACTTAGTCGACGTCTCCGGAGCCGAAGTATACGGCAGCGGACAGGTCGTAAAACTTAAACCCATTGCCGGGCTTGCCCTGGGAACGGGCGGGACCATGACCTATGATGCACTGGCCAGACACTTGAGAGGACCGGCCGTTGGCTATAAAAGGCGGCTTAATCTCAGTGAACTTCTGGCCAATGAGAAAGACAGCCAGGAAATGGTCATAACTCAGCCCCAGATTACCAGGACCGGAGCCGATAAGTCCGTAGTTTCCTTTACCTCCTACGAGCCGACTGCCCAAACCTGCGGTGACTTCGGGCGGGGATTTATGTACGTGGCGGATACCTTTACCGGACTGGGGGCTCCCCATATGGCTTTGCTGTTTCCGGCTCAAAGCGGGGCGGCCGGTCCGGGTCTCGTGGCCGGAGGCATATCTACCGGCTACGGTCAACCGGCTGGGGCAGTTATTATATCCGTGGACGGCAAGGCCATTATCCGGGCCTCCACTTCGGAAAACAGCTTCTATGATGTGGAGGTGCCCACTGATAATAAGCAGTTAAACACCGTCATCTCATGGCGGGAAGTATTAAATTCCGGCTTTGAACTGCCCAAAGCCATCATGAGCGACGGGTTGAACTTGACTCCCTGAAAGTTTTATGGCGCCAAGGGGTCTGTTTCCTGAATTTTTAAATTGCCGCCCAAAAAAATCCACCTTATTCAGGTGGATTTTTTTGGGCGAAGGTACAATTTCAAGGGAGAGGAGAAGAGAAAACATGAAAACAAAATTGGGCGATTTTAGCATCGAAGAGGGATACATAATTTTTTTACGTTAATGCTATTGTAATTAAATTTGGCTGACCTCCCCATTAACTGACTAAAAGGTTTAGACTGAAAAACAACACTAAATGATTTCCTCAGGCAGTATTAGTTTTAAATTGTCTGTTTGGCCAGACACAGGCCTGACCGGTCAAGTAATTCTAAGCTTAATAGTCAACAAGACTGGATAAAAATGATCATGGACCGTAAAATAAGTAACTAAAAGTTACCAATCAAATGCTGAACTGGTGTCTGAACATTTTTAGTATTTTAATATCATGGATATTTAGAGGATGTCAATACTTTTTTGAAAAAAAATTTCCTTAATTAAATCAACCGGTTACGGGATATTTCTGCTTAAAGAGTTAATATTTTCCTGCAGAGCCAAAATATCCGCCTTTCAAAGTCAGCAAAATTATTGTAAATATTGCTTAATAGAAATAATTCTGAAACAGAAAATCTGCTGATTTGATTTTTTTTCAGAGGCTGATTATTTTATTATTCGTACCCAAACATGGCGGACGCGCATGAACACCTCCGGACAGACCGGTTATTTTTCCGACCTGGCAGTCAAAATAAAGACTAATAGGCACTAAAATTGGTATATTTATAGTATTTTGATGGTATTATAGCCAATAGAGATAGACGACACACCGTAATGACGGTTTATCCAGTCCGAAAATCCGGTTTCATGGCCGGGCAGACAAGGCATTTTGGGGTTTCAGTCCGGCCCGCCTTTGCGCGGCTTCAAAGGCTCTGACGGCCGGAGCCCCGGGGGCTTGATTCTTCTTGACAATGGATGTTTTGTCTTTTAATATAGTGCGCAGACCATACATTTGAGCTAAATAATATAGATTTACATGAAATTTAAAAATAAATTATATATAATAGCCTATTTTCTTGGTTGAAGCCGGGGACTTCCGGGACTTAGGAGGCGGCCGTAAAGTCAGTTTCCAGCGCTTTGATGGCACTCCTGAGCAGGCGCGGTATAGGGTGACGATAAGGATTTGGTCTGGTATTTATAGTTAAAGAATGTCAATAGATAAAGATTTATATAGATCTTCAGATCAATTTTTAAATAGCTATCTTGATAACGCGGCTTTAAAACCAGTGCTGTCAATTCATTTGGCTACTCTATTCTTTGTCGTTTCAACTCATTATATAAATTTAGTTTTTTTGCCATATATTTTATACTATTTTTTAAAACTTATATCTTTATTAGAAATTATTAACAACCGATTTTTTTATATATTGATAACTGACTTGTCTTTAGAAATTATATTAATTCAATTTATATTATTTTTTTTCATCTTTTTATAATACAACTGTTATATCTAAAAATGATATAAATAATAATATAATTTTTAGGCCATTAATTATTAAAATGCTAAAAAATAGTAATATTTTTATATATTATTTTATCCTTTATTGTTTGATTATTTATATATTTATTGTTTTAATTGGTATTTGCGTTGAATTAATTTCTAAAAATGAAGCTGGTATGTATAATAATGGTATAATTTCATTTGAAGCATCAATTGTTAAATTAAGGCTCTTTAATGCTAAAATAGACAGTTGTATTTTTCCTTTTTCTCCTTTTTCTATTTGCTTTACGTCTCTTATATTTTTAGCCGGCATACCGTTTTCTAAGGAATGGTCAGTAATTTGTTTCCCGATGCGGCCGGTAAGATTTTATTTTTGGGAAAATTTTCAGAAGACAAAATGATAATAAGGCAGGATCGCTGATAAAAGCCGCTGAGGGCGGCGGACAGTTTGTAATTAACCCCTGACTGGCCTGCATTAGCCGCTTAAACGACAGCGGACTGTACCGGGACGGGAGGCTCGCCTGTTCTTTAGGCTTTTGTTTTCCGGCAGCGTCCTTGAGCAGTTTAAAAGCTGCAGCGTTTTTTGCGCTTTTATCCCGGTTCAGTAAAGCCAGATAAAGGTAAAATTATCCTGAGACCTTTTGATTAAATTATCTGCCAGGACGACGGCCCCCTCTTCCGGACCTAAGGCCGCCCAGCTTTCCAATTCCGGCAGGCTGACCGTATCCCAGACCCCGTCGGAGCAGATAAAAAAATGGTCCCCCTCAGTTATGTCAATTTTGCGGAAAAAAGCCCTGGGCTTTTCCGGACCGTCCTGGATTGAGGCGGTCAGGAGATTTTTTAAGGGGTGCCCGTTCATCTGAGCTTGGGTCAGCCGTCCGCTCAAGTACATCTCAAAAACCAATGAATGATCCTGAGACAGAAGATCAAAATAGCCCTGCCGGAGCCGGTAAACCCTGGAGTCTCCGCAGTTGAATACGAGGGCTTTTTGGCGGTTAAACCACAGCCCGGCCAGGGTGCTGCCCATATGATTTAAGCCTGGATTCAGTCTGGCGGCCAGAGTCAGGGCATTGGCAGCCGTCAGAATGTTTTTGGCAATCTGTTTTTCTGATTTTGAGTTTAAGGAAGTCCCGGCCAGTTCGGAAAGGACGGTTAAAACCACAAAAGCCGCTTCCCGGCCTCCGGGACCTCCGCCCATGCCGTCAGCCACCGCCACCAGATCGTCTTCGGCTGTTTCGGCCGCTTCCGGGCGTAACATATCCAGATCCAGGCTTACTTTTTTTAAGTACAGTCCGTCTTCGTTTAAGTCTCTGGCCGGTCCCGGGCCGCTGCACCAGAGGGCTCTCACGGCAGAACCTTAAGGCGGCACCTGGAACTGAGCCTTAACTCATCGCCTGGGTTTAAGGTCACCTCTTCTCCCACCGCAAGTTCCAGGTCATTAACCCAGGTGCCGTTATCGGACAGGTTTTTAACAATCCAGCCCCGCTGCCTTTGAAATAACCGGAAATGGAGTCTGGAGACGGTTGGGTATTTTTGCAGGATATGGCCGCCGGTTTCGGCCCGGCCGATAATATCACCGGTGGCCGCCGAAAACTTTTGACCGTCTTCGGTCATAAAGCTTAAGCCGGACTCTGATTCCGGGTAGATAATTACCGGGTCCTCCAGGCCTGAACGGACAGTGGGGGGAGGTAAAGGAACAGCGTCTGAGGTCTCCGGATCTATTTCATCGGGCAGGATTTCCACTTCCACCAGCAATTCCGGCTGATTTAAGTCACCGGAAATCGCTTCCGTCAGCTGCGGCTGGCTTAAATTATCGGCGGTGTCTTCCGCCGGTTCCAGACGGCTTAAGTCTTCAAGACATTCCAGGCACATGATGGCCTCGGGCGGATTTTTATGTCCCCGGCTGCAGTATTTTACCAAAGCCATTGAACGGCTCCTAAAATAGGTCTTTTAGCCGGTCAAAGCCGCCTTGACCGGGAATGCCCAGAAGCCTGATCCGGTTTTGACTGACCAGAATCTGGACCTGCCTTTGGGTCCGGGCTGACCAGGCCTGATACATTTCTTTCAAGCCTTCGTCAAAGACATGAAGAGTCTGGCCGGCCGAGCCCCGGAATATCTCTTTAGAAGGCCGGTCCTGTTCATATGGTCCGTCGACTAAGGCGGAAATAAAATCAGTCAGGTCCGGGTATTTTTTAAGTAAAGTATCTTTTTTTTCTCCGGAATAGACCAGAATATCACGAAGTCCGTGAGTTTTCAGTATTTTGGCCATAAATAGAAGTTCCGGGCCCTGGTCAAAAGGTTCGCCGCCGGAGACGGTTAAACCGGCCGCCTTGTTTTTTTTGGCCAAATCAAGAATTTGGGCCAGCAGCAGATCCAGAGGATATTTCTGTTCAGGCCGGGGCTCGGCCAGTTCCGGCGACAGGCAGCCGGTACAATTTTTTCCGCAGCCCGCCAGCCACAGCCCGACCCGGGTGCCCGGTCCAAGAACGGTTAAAGGGGCATGAAGAAAGCCTACGTAAAGGTATCCTAATCGGTTACGGTCAGCTGGCTTTGACCTGTCGGCAGAATGGTAAACCGGCATTTAAATGTTCCGTCGGCGGCTCCGGCCCGGAAGAGCTCCCTGGACAGGGGATTGACAAAATATTCTTCCAGGCTGTTGCCTATACCCCGGCCGCCCATGGACAGATCCCTGGTTACGGCCTCAGATAAGGATTTTAAGCTTTCACTGTCAATTAAAAGTTCTATCCGGTGGGTCTGGTTGAGTTTAGTGACCACGTTATTAAGCATTTTCCGGAATATCTGATTAGCTTCCTTAGGCCTTATAAAATCAAAGACCACTATATTCTGGCCCAGGCGGTTCAAGATTTCCGGGCGGTTTAATTTATAGCGGAAAAAATTAAAAATTTCGGCCGTAATGCTCTTACTGACCTCTTCATAATTCATGGCCGGGCTGACCAGCTCTTCCCGGCCGCCGCCGGGCCGGTCTCTGAAAACTCCCAGGTTGCTGGTAAAAACCAAAATAGCGTCCGAGAAGTAGACAGTTTCCCCCCGGCCGGAAGTCAGCCGTCCGTCGTCCAGGATCTGCAGAAAGATGTCCATGATCTTTGGATGAGCTTTTTCAATCTCATCAAAGAGGATCAGGGTAAAAGGCTTCTGCTTGACGGCGTTAGTCAGTTCGCCGCCCACGTCATAACCCACATAGCCAGGGGGGGCGCCCAGCATTCTCTGGTCGGAATGGGGCTGATTAAATTCGCTCATATCAAAGCGCAGATAGTTTTCCGGGGACCCGAAAATAAGTTCCGTTAAGCTTTTGGCCAGTTCCGTTTTTCCCACTCCGGTGGGACCGGCAAAGAACAGGACTCCTTTGGGTCTTTGGCCGTGGGGCGAGAACTGGGCTCCGGAGAGATCGTAGACGGATCTTTTTATTATATCAAGGCTGTGGCCGACGGCTCTGGCCTGGCCTATGACCTGAGCCGAAAGCCGCTCCTGGCCGTCATTAATGGTCTGGCGGTCAAGCTTGGCCCAGGGATTGTCGGCAATGCCCAGTTTGTAGTGGCGAACGGCCGAGGAAATGTCGGAAAAGGCCAGGCCGTCTTTGGCCGCCAGGACGGCTACGGAGATAAGTTCGCTGGCGAAAAGCCCCGAGGTCTGGTCTACAAAACGGCTGACCTGGGCTGAGTGGGCCTGGGGATCCTGTCCGGCCAGATCTTTATAGCCCCTTAGCAAAGGTCCTACGGCTAGGGCAATTTGGCGCCGGATATCGTGGTCAGGCTTAGGTATCGGCAGAACCCTGACTCTGGGGTTATCCAGAGAGTACCAGGCCGGCAGATCGTTTTCTTTGTCCATGACCCAGAAGATCAGATTAAAACGGCCGTCAAAGGCTTTTCCTGTTACCGACAGGCGGAAGAGTTCATACTGGAACTGAGAAAGCTCCTGGGAGCACAGTTCTCCCAGGCGGGAGCCGTAATTGATCATTAAAGCCGCAGGCTGCCTGCCGCCGACCATTTCCCGGGCTAAACGGGCTAGCCTTTCAAGGGTGACCGTCTCGTCGGGGGCCGGTATTTCCGGGCAGCTGAGCTTATCCGTCTCCCCGAACACGGTCGAAAGGCCGTAAGGTTCGTATTTGAAGAAAAAACGGTAGCCCGACTGGGTCAGAAGGTGCTTTAAGTAAAGTTCCAAAGTCCCTACCGAGATTTTGCCGCCAATATTAACGGGGTAGACGTCGTGGATATTGCCCCAGAGGATAAACTGGGACTTGATGCCCGAAAAACGTAAAATCTCCCGGGCCCATTTGGGAGATAGGGGGTCTGAGATATCGGACCGAGGGCTATTTTCCTGACTCATGGTTGCGTTCAGCTTTCCTTACTGTTAAGTTTCAAGGCCAAATAGGGTGTCAAAATTGGGATTCGGGGCTCAAAACATCGCCTGTTTTTTTTAATGGCTTACTGTACAGTCGCCCCCTGACGGGCCGGCGCCCTGTACTTTCCGTTTGAGGGCTGAAGACGTTTCAGTTTGATCTGAGCATCTGAGATCGTAAGCTGCCGTTTTATAAGGCTCCGGATTGTTTTTCCCTTTCGGCCTGGCCCTGACTTTACGTCTCATCGAATTTAAGCCGGGAATACGCAGGTCTCAAGTCCTGACTGGCTTGAGCGCTAAGCCTCCTCAGCCGTATTCACCAGCGTCCAGGCATCGGGTTATGCTGATTGCCAGCCTTTCAGCCAGGCGTAACGCTTCTTCAAAAGGAAAAGCCGCCTAAGACGGCCTGGCAGCAGCAGTATTCAGACTTTTCCTGATCAATGCGACCCTCAGGGTTTACTGATATACGGAAAAGTAAAAGAAACGGCCGTTCTAAATGATGGACGGCAGCAGTTCCGGCGCGGGCGCGTCAGGCTTTGCCGCAGTCGCCGTTATGTCAGCGGACCGAATGCCGCAGCGAGGGGCGACTGCTGTTTTCTCAGATGCGCCTGCCTGGCCCGAACATTACCTGCTCCTTGCTGGCCATCTTACTGAACGTGCAAGTCTGTGTCCGCGCTCCGTTCGGCGGGGTTCACGTCCTGCGGCACTAAATGTTCCAAGCCGGCAACCGGAACGCCGCGCTGGCTGCCTGTATATGTTCTGCGGCTTTCGGCGGCTGCGCTTCCGGGTTCGGCTTTCAGCGTTCGTCCTTCCGTCTTTTCCGTCAGCCTGATGTACAAGCTCCGCAAAGCGGCCGGAGCAGCTCCGGAAAAGTCTATCCTGAATCATTCGGTATTTCTCAAACTGGCTTTCTGCGGGCTTTGGCAGTCTTCGCCGTTATCCTGCCGCCGGCGTCTTGTAATACCCCGCGTTCGCCGGCGGAAAGGAAAATATCAGGCCGTTTCGCCCAATCCTGCATCGTCACCGGTATTTTACGTCTGGCGCGGCTTTCCGCCAAGTCAAGACAGGCGCTGACGATACGCCATAAATCGTCAGGCTCCGATTCTGTAAGATAGTTCTGGCGACAGCAGCGTCATTCCTAACAATTTCGCCCCCGGAACTGCTTGCCCGGCTTGTCAGTCCCATATGTCCCTTGTCAGCGCCGGTGCGCCTATAAACTGCATAGTGCATTTAATTCTGCGCATTTGCGGAAAACTCCCGCTTTACCGGCGAATTACTGTTGTTATCATCTGATAGAACCCTCGTTCGGAAAGGCGTATCTCGCTGATTTCTTCAAGGAGCAGCTCGAAATAGCTGTCATCAGGAAGCGCACCGTTTTCCGTACGTTTTCCGGCCGTCACATAACCTCTCAGAGTATAGCTGCGTAACACGCCTGCCGCCCGCTGCCGGAAAACCTTAGCGCCTTTGGAGTTCACGGTGTCCTTATCCATCAAGCTTGAGGCAGCAGGGTGCTATGAGCCGGAGTTTTTTGCAAGTTCCGGCGCCCCGGCTTTATGTTTGGTTTTTTGAGGTTTTTTAGGATCAATTAAGACAGCCAGCCGGCCTTCTCCGGGTTTTTTTATGATCTCCGACCTGGCAGCAAGACCGTTTTCCTCCAAAGTCTTTATGAGTTTCCGGTGTATACGGCAAAAATTTTCGCCTTTCTCCAGGTCCAGAGTTTTTTGATAATCGCTTAAAGGCTGTTCGGCTTCAGCCCGGCTGGCGGCCACTTTTAAAAACTGAAAAGTCATTGTGCCGTCTTCGGACATAAGGCCCTGGAGCCGGTAATCGGGATGGCCGGCTGAGAAATAGCCGGGCTGACCTATACCTAAACCGGCTCCGTCTAAAACCTCATAGCCCATTTGGGACAAATACTTCTGGGTTAAAGCGGCCGCTTCCAGGACAGTTTCCCGTTGGCGGGCCTTTTGGGCTAAAGACAGGCAGTACTGGTATTCCTGGCGGATTTTTTGGATATCGTCAGAGCTTAAAATTTTCTTCCCTTTTAAGCTTTCGGCCCGGTTTATAAAGTCCGTGGCCTCCGGACATTCTGGGGGCTCGGACAGCATGACCATAAGTTCGGCCCGGTAAATCTCGGTTAAGGCGGTCTGACTCACGGCTTTAGCTAAGGCAATTTTCAGGGAGTCTTCAATGACCGGGATCCGGTCAGGTTCAGGCCGGTCCAGTTCATCCATAAAGGGTTTTTTGGCCAAAGCCGCCTGGGGGTCAAGATTACTAAGTTCTTCATAATAGCCGATAATCCGGTGGATCGTCCGGGCTGCGGCCAGGGGATCTGTTTTCCGGTTTAGGGCTTTGGGTGCTTCTACTGGGGAGGTGACGGTTATGGGACCGGCTTTCTCCAATGCCAGACCGGATAGTTTGGTCAGATTCTGCCGGTTAAATTCAGCCAGAGTTTCGGCCGTATAATCCTGGACTTTAAGTTTCCGTTCCTGAAGGTGGCGTTCCACCTGGTCACGGAGCTTCTTTTCTTCAGCCAGACGGTTCGATTCCTCGCTCATGGCCTTATAGGCAGCCTCAATTTGTCTTCTGACGGACTGGGCTATGACGGTTCGGACATAAGTGCTCATCCGATTTTCGGCGCAGAAACCCAGGCCAAAAAGCCGGGAAAAACGCCTCCTCCTCAATTTTAGTTTAAATTAGAAACAAAGTATCCGTATCAGTCCGCATTCTGAATCAGGCGGCCGTGTTTATGGTAAACGGCGGTTCGAAAACCTGGGTTTTCCGGGCCTGAGACTGACCTGCCGCCAGCGGTGCCGGCGGTTGGCAGACTGCTTAAAGTTTTTTGGTATAGCCTGCCTCGCTGCCGGAGTCCGAAAAGCGGGACAGCCCCGGCTGAAGGCTAGGGGCATTCGTTCAGCGGCCTGACCTGAAACACTCAGGAACGAAAACAGAAATACGAATTTTTAATACAGAACCTTACAGGTTAAAAAAAGGCTGCGCCGGGCCGCTCCCCGGGCAGTGTTTGCGCAGGCGTAAGGTCCAGCCTCATATCAAATCTGTCCCCGGCCGGTCTGCAGCCTCAGGCTTCAAGAAGGCAGAACTTTTGAAGCGCTCCGCCGCCGGTGTAAACCTGCGGAAAACGCAGCGGAGAGGCTGCCGGTTTTTCCGGCCGGGCCGGAGTTTTTCCAAGTCCCCTTTTAGTAGGGCTGACTGACAAAACCTTGATGTCTCCGGTCAGGCATTTAGACGGCCCGGCCGGCGAAGAAATTTGCGGAGAGAATTAATTAAAAAAACACAGAGAATGAAAAAACCCCCGTGGACAAACCAGGTTAAAAGGTGAGTGTAGTTTTTTGGATTTATTTTGTATTTGTACAGAGCAAAACCCCCGGCGGCGGCAAATATGAAGATGAGCAGCAGATTTCGGCGGCGGTAAAATATGAAGACCAGGGCCAGAGCGGCCACGATGAGACCGGTAATATTATAGACTGTCTTTTGGTGAATCCGGTACCTGACAATGAGATCGGCCGACAGACCGTAGCTGTCCAGCTGGATGATATTTAATCCGTCTAAAAGCCAGACTGTGGGTACAGCCAGAAGAGTCAGAATGATTAAGGACGTCAGAATAAAATAGGGATTTATAAGCCTTAGAAGTCTGCCTCGAACGGTACGGTTTTCCAGTTCGTCGACAGCCGCCTGGGGGGCAAAATTTTCCAGTTCCCTGGCGGCCGGAGACAGTGACCTCCACTGGCCGTACCGGACCATCTCATCGGCCGTTAAGGGCGATACTTTGACCTGACCTATCTGGGGGAACTCGGCCTTTTCATAGCGTTTTAAGTTCAGGCTGTTAAAGATCCTTTCCCGGACTAACCTGAACAGTCTTTCCGCTCCTAAGCGGTATGTCATGGCCTCGTTCAGGCCGCCCGAGAACAGATCCCGGGGCAGGACGGCCTTTTGAGGCACATTGGCCTGCCAGTAAGCTTTTTCGATTAGGGGTACTCCGGCCTGGAGAGCGAATTTGACGGCCTCGGAACTTTTGGCCGGCTGGGTCCGGCCCCAGATAAAGGCGTTCTGGTTTCTGACCGCCGCCAGAGCTGAAGTTAAAGTCTCTGTTCCGACCGGCTGGCCGTAAGATAATAAAGCAGCTGTAGCCTCGTCAAAAGGCCTTTGGTGGCTTTCAGCAACCGTAACTAAGACTTTTAACTGGCCGTCCAAGACCTCTTTTAAAACGCGCCGGGTTCCTGGAGTCAGGTTTTTCTGGTTAGCGGCGAAATAGGCGATGTTATTGACGTTCAGGATCTGGCCTCTGTAAACATGTCCGGCCTGGGGACAGAAGGCCTGGATGAAGTTGAACAAAGTCGCGTCCGGGGAAGTGCTGCCCCTTAATTCGGTGTGAATAGCCTGATCGAACTTTTCCTGTTTTTCCAGCCACTGGCGGATATAACCTCTGGCCAGGTGCTCCCGGCCTTTTTCCCACATTTCTTCGCTGCCGGCAAAAAGGGCGGCCAGTTCCTCGGGTGTGTTAAATTCCTGCCCGTCTAAAGTATAGGGCAGATTTTGGGGGCCTGAGGTTTCGGCCATCTCATAATAAACGGGGATATCCCTTTGGCCCATGAGCCAGCCTAAAACCTCATGGTAACGCCATCTTTTCTTGTCATCCCGGGTCAGTAACCCCTTGGTTAAAAGGCTGACATCATCCGGCAAAGTTTCCGGCACCCTGATACCGCGGGTCGTTATCTCCCTCATGACTTCATTAAAGGACAGCCCCTCCAGCGGATGCCGGCCGGTTACGGCTTCCAGAATAATTATACCCAGACTCCACCAGTCGGCCGCTTTACCGACAATGGACCCAAAAGACTCCGGGGCCGAGTAAAGGGGCGTATTGGCCAAACGGGTTTCTTTGATGGACAGGTCGGGCGCCAGAAGAGACGATATTCCGAAATCGGCCAGAGCTATTTTTAAAGGCTTTAAAGAGCGGATTAAGATGTTCTCAGGCTTAATGTCCCGGTGGATGATATCCTGACCGTGGAGCCGGGCCAGAGCCTCGGCCAGCTCCGAGATTAAGGCCGTTAAGCTGTCCTGGTCCAGAGGGCCTCTGCCGATTAAAGTCGACAGATCCCCGCCGGGCAGATATTCCTGGATTTCATACCAGCGGTTTGCTTCTTCGTCAAAACCGGCTTCCAAAGTACGGACAGCCAGGCCGTTCATATCCTGGGACATTTTGACCAGGCGCTGGAAGATTTCAGGCTTGGGTACCCGGCCCTGGCGGAAGAGCCTCAAGATCTGGAAATCTCCAGGACCTTGGATAATTATAAAGATATCGGCCTCGCTGCCGCTGGAGGACAGAAAACTCTGAACTTTCCGGCCCCGAAAAGAGCTGAGACCGACCACTCTGGAGTCGGTGACTGCCTGGGGGAGTGGGTTTCGGCTGTCTTTGAATGTTCTGGCAGGACCTTCAGGAGTTCTCTGGCCCTCTTTGACCGTCCTGGCTACTTGGCGAGGGGTCAGACGATTAGAATCTGGCGAAGGGAGAGGAGTGAGATCGTCATTTTTTTTGTCGGGATCGTCGGGAGACTGGTTAGCCATTTAACTACCTGGAAAAAATAAAGAATCGGGCAAAAAACAAATAAAATAGATGCTGAAAAATTAATTAATAGACATATTAAAATAAGCTAGATTGAAAAAATTTTTTAATCATCTTACCAAAAATGGCGAAAAAATTAAAGATATTAGCTGGCCGACTGGCCGCCTATTCTGATTTTACCTTGGAGGTTCCGGACTCATTCTATATTTTGCCTGCAGAGTTATAATCAATTTATTTTGTCTCAATGGTTTTTCCCTCTGAACAGAAGGGCTATTTGTGTCCAAAGATAACGGAAACCTTGCCAATTCAAGCTTTTCTCGGGTAATTCCTGACTGAAAATATAGTCTGAAGACTTTCCTGCTGGAGCAATTATTAAAGAATTAAATTCATTGGAGGAGGGAGAAATTTTTAGATTTATGTGCTCGTTAACAAGTAAATATATATGCTAATAGCTTTATATTATAGTATAAATAATAATTTAATAGCTATAAAATATAGTTGTATAGGTAAAAATTATGTTGCCGAACCTATCTGACAAAATAAAAGGGGCCGGTAAAACCATTAAAAAAGACCTGTTTTTGTCCCTAAGCCTTTAATACTATTACCACGACACGAAACTCTGAGAGGATTGGCTCAAAACCTGTAATAGAACCGGCATTACAGCATTCTCAGAATTAAATGCCGGTGTATAATATTAATCTTTAATTCCCTAATTTTTTCTTGCTACACAATTTTTCTTCCAGCCGTGGAGTAATATATTTTTTGTTTTTTCCAACTAAAAATTTTCCCTCCAAAAAAATTCCGCTTAAAATGTTACT
>JAISEL010000130.1 GCA_031264185.1 Deltaproteobacteria bacterium | reverse complement strand
GAGAATTTACTTTGCAGGTAGGTTTTTTATCTCAGATTCTTGAGGTGGTCCATAACTTCACTTAAAATCCATGCAACTACTCTTGGACCGAGTTTTATGGGCTTCGGGAATATGCCTTTGCCAACCCAGTCCCAAAGCGTTGATTTGCCTATGCTTAAAATTATTAATAACTCCTTTTCCCGAATCAACCTAAAACCATCGTCCCTAAAACTGTCGTCAAAGTACATGTGGGTTCTCCTCTAACATAGTGTATTTACGAAGGAATCTGGTTTTCTTAAGATTCGGCTAACATCATCTTTCTGTAGCCTTGGCTTAAGAGGCCTGCTGCCCCATCATCACTTCAACTTAAAGTATAACAGAAGAAATTTTTGGTGTCAACCCCTTTTTGAAAAAATACTGCTATTGCAGAAAAATGATAAAACTGTGTAAATTAAACATCTTCCGGGCAGTTTTTCATAGCTAATGTCGAAAATGCGAAGACCCTTGGGAGATTTTTTTGGACTAAAGTATTGATTGTCGATAAAAATCCGGACGGTCTTTAAAGTCAAAAAAATGGCGAATTCAGAGATTTTAAGGTTAAATTTGTTTGGACCAAGAATGGGTTGAACCGTATTACTGCCACTTCGTTTAACGAAGTGACCTTGGTGACAAATTTTCGTTTTAAAAAATAAGGTATATTTATTGGTGAATAGCTTGATATTAATTAATTAAATAAAATAAATTTTACTATACAATATGTCATAATTATATTATTATTTTTTAATAACTAATTTGTCTAAATAATCTGCCCATTCCTGCATCATTATCCTGCGGTTAGGCAGATAATCAGCATAGTTATAGGATGCCCTTATGCTGCGGTCACTGTGCGCTAACTGCCTTTCGATCCAGTCCCGATTGTATCCCTGTTCATTAAGCAAGGTTGAGGCTATGGACCTGAATCCGTGAACAGTCATCTCATCTTTGGAAAAACCCAAACGCCGTAACCCTGCGAGCAAAGTCACGTCCGAAATTGGTCTGACGTTTGTCCTCATACTGGGAAACAAGTAACTGCATGTGCCGGTGTAGCAGTGGAGTTCCTTCAGTATCCCAATGACTTGGGTCGCCAGAGGGACCAGATGGACCTGCTTCATTTTCATTTTATTGGCCGGAATTTTCCAGGTAGCGGATTCCAAATCAATTTCAGCCCATTCAGCATGTCTCAGTTCTCCAGGCCTTACGAAAACATATGGCGCCATTTTTAAAGCCAGTCGGACAATAGGATTTCCGGTATAAGAATCAATAGCCCTTAAAAGCTCGCCGACTTTTTTGGGATCTGTCAGCGAAGAGAAATGGGAGTGAACTGCTGGAGTTAAAGCACCCTTGAGGTCAGCTGTAACATCATGGGAAACTCGGCCCGTTGATATGGCATAGCGGAATATTTGACTTGAGTACTGTAAGCACCGGTGGGCCGTATCTGAAACACCCCTGGATTCCATTTTTCTTAGAACAGCCAAAAGTTCAGGAGCGTTTATCTCATCAACTGGTCTGACCGCCAGGAAGGGGAACAAGTCTTTTTCAAGACGGCCCATGATACGGCTAGTGTAATTCTCTTTTTTCCCGACCTTTTTACGCTCGAACCATTCTCTGGCCACAGATTCAAAGGTGTCCTGTTTTTCAGGGTTTTCGGGAAAATGCTGTATCTTCTTTTGGAGTCCTGGGTCAATGCCTTCCCGCAGATTTCGTTTGGAATCAATAAGCTTCTCGCGAGCTTCTTTCAGAGAAATCTCGGGGTATGTCCCAATAGTCAAGGTTCGCCGTTTCCCCTGAAATCTGTAGTCGAACCTGAATGATTTCAGACCATTGGGAGCCAGATACAGGTAGAGACCTCCGCCGTCGGAGAGCTTTTTCGGCTTCTCTGGCGGTTTGAGGTTTTTGATTTCCAGGTCTTTTAATTGCATGACGGTATCACTTCCGAGGAAGGTTCTGATACCGTCAAATATACCGTCAAATAACTTGGCTGTCAACGGTATCAAGCGGCTTTTGCCGGACAGCCGTTTCCAAAGAAAAAGCCCTAAACCGTTGATTTTACTGGGGTTTAGGGCTTCTTTGGACTTTAATGAATAATGTAATGGTGGAGGTGGCGGGAATTGAACCCGCGTCCGAAGATCTTCCCCCAAAGTGTCTACAGGCTTGTTCCGTTATTAATTCTCACTCCTCAGCTGCCAGCGGACAGGTGGCCTTGGAGCCAGCATCTTGAATTTCTCATCATCTCAGTCAAGTTGCCCCCTGAAATGACCAGCCCATTTGGCTACGCCCCTGAGAATCTGCGGGCCACATGCCCCCAGGGACGCTGGCTATGCAGCCAGTGCGTACTCGTAAGAGTCTGCTTTTATGTTTAGTCCCTATGGATTAACGAGTCACTGGGTCGCTCGGCCTGCGGCTTTGGTCTCAACTATCCCCGTCGAATCCTAATCACCCCCAGTGATCTGGTAAATAATTACAATGGCCATCAACGCCGCAAAACAAATCCCCGGATCTTTTACTCCGGATATCCCGGCATCGGGCGTAATTCGGATTTCATTCAGCCCTTATCACTCCCCTGACCCTTCCACCCAAGCCAGGGATCCAGTCCGGATCTTCCGTCAAGGCTGGTTCTTCATCCCAATTGCAGGTGATAATATCACCGTCCTAAGGCTAAGTCAAGGCAGCGAAAAAGGGATTAGAGAACGCCTTTTCGCCTCGTGACAAGCCTCAGGTGTTTTACGGGCCCGGGCAAGCGAACCCTACGATGATAATATAGTCTCTGCAGCCCTTTTTGTCAACGGAGAAAATACTGTTTTTATACACTTTTGCTCTTTTCTCAAAAATAGGCCATGAATGAGAGTGAGAGTCTTAAACCTGTCTCTAATTAAAGTCAGGCAGGACCTGGACGAATATTTCTTCAAAAAAGTCCTCCGCATCTAAGTCAGTTGGCAGGCTGCCCCTTAAAATCCCTTCTTTGATGTAGGCCTTTAGGTGCATTTTAGCCTGACTGATGCCGGGCATCCACATGAAACTGCCAAGTTCGGCCTGAAAACTGTCCGGATCTTCAGTCAGACCATTGTCGGCGGCTAACAGGGCCGCGATTTTTGGGTTCTCCCCAATCCATCTGGCTCCTCGGATTAAGGCCCGGGTCAAGGCGGAGGCTGCAGCCCGATTTTCTTTAACAAAATCCTGATCTAAAACAGCAAAGGAGTCGTAAAAATGGTGATCCGCCGTGTGAAGGGCGTGGGGATTGGCCGGGGCGTTAGGGGGCGGTGCGGGCAGACGGGCTCGGGCCTGATATATGATTTGATAGTCTCCGGCGTGGTCATTGGCGATTGGCTCCTTAAGGGGACCATTTTGAGTCTGGGACCCGGCTGAATGACTGTGACCATTATGTCCGGGACGGCTTTCTTCAGGCTGCCCAGGCTCATAGTGACTATGGTGACTATTGCTTTTTAAGGCGGCGGGAGGGGTTTCGGCGTCCCATGGCTCGGATGGGTCGGGTCTGGCTGGTTGCCATCTGGCTAAAGCGTCGGCTTTTCCGGACAAAACTACGGCGATTAAATCATTTGGGGCTGTTGTAAGCCACCTGATTTTTTTTTCGGGATCTATACCCAGGGACCGAAAATAGCCGGCGGCCGCCACCGCTGGACCGGAGATGGGGCCCGGGACAGCCAGTATAATTTCATCTTTGTCAGGCAGGCGTCCGGCGATTTCCAGAAACCCCGAATAGAGACCGGCCGTAAAGACTAAAGGCTCGTCTTGGGAGGCCGACACTAAAGCCGAAGAATCAAATATTCCGCCTGCGGCCTTTTTCTCTTTTAGCCCGGCCGGAAAAGCTGTCTCCCCCAAGGGTATTTTGGTCACCTCCAGGCCTTCCTGGGCAAAATAGCCCTCTTTTTCGGCGGCTAATGCAATCAGGGCTCCTATAGATCCTCGGTAGACCAGAGTAAGTTTTTCTGGCTGGGCCCGGCTCAGGCCGGCGGGGCTGATTAAAAACAAAAAAAAGACAATGGAGATTGTTAAGGCTTCGGAAGCTCCGGTGGTTTTACTGGCTTGATGTTTTTCTGACAGAGGGGAAGGGTGTTTTGACGCAGACATGCTGTCAGTCCTTTCGGGGGCATATCATCAGTCCCCCGGAGTATTTAAATAGGACGGATCCAAGGGCGGCCGCAGCTTATTGCTTAACAGCCTGAAAAGACCGTCCAGAAACAAACCCAAAAAGGCTATGACGACGACAAAGGCCATCATCCGGTCTAACTGGAAAGCCTCCTGGCTTCTTAAGACCATGAAGCCCAGACCGCTGGAGGCCCCCATCATTTCGGCGGCAATGAGCATGAAAAGGCTGTAGCCCAGACTAAGACGCACTCCGGTTAAAACCGACGGACAGGCGGCCGGCCATATTATCTTTCGGATTAAGCCAATCCTATGCAGTCCGAAAGCCCGGCCTGATTTCATCAAATCTTGACTTACGCCTAAAGCGCCGTTGAGGGAACTGAAAAGGACCGGCCACAGACAAGTCCAGGCGACGATGGTCACTTTAGGGGCTTCACCTATGCCCATGAAGAGGATGATTAAATGGAACAATAAAAAGGGATTGAGCTGGGATAAGACCTCCAGCGGCAGTTCTAAAAAATCATTCCAAAACCTGTTTAAGGTGCCTAAATAAAGGCCCAGCGGAACTCCGACAATGACTGCCAGGATAAAGCCCGGAATTGCTCTGGCTAAACTGGCTTCCACCTGAGGAGCCAAAATGCCCAGTCTAGTCAGCCGGACTATGGCAGCTAAGACCTCGGAGAAGGGCGGCCAGAAGAGGGGATTGATAAAGCCCGAACGGCTGAGGACTTCCCAGAGCAGAAAGAACAGAAAAATGGAGCCGTATTTGTTTAAAAATTTCATAACCTAATATTACCCCGGCGGATAATTATGAGAATCTATTTATTCTTCTGTTTCGCCTTGACTTTCGCGTATTTAATTTTATCATGGTCAAAATTATCCGCCGGAGTAATAATATTGTCGGCAGGAATCCTCGGAAAGAACATGCTGCCCTGAGGCGGTCAATATTTTCTGAGCCCTCATGTCAGACGGTCACGGTCAGGTTTACGCCCCGGAAAATTTGGAATAGAGCCATTGAAGCGGCCAGAAGAAAAATGAGGCACCAGAAATACAGGACTTTTTTGCTGACGTTTTTGGGCGATACGTCGGTGTTTTGAAGCCAGGGAATCGTTAGTCCGCCGCTCCAAGGCAAAAAGCCTTTTCTGACTAAGATTAAAAACCGGTTAAGAAGAACCCCCAAAACAACGACGCATAATCCTGTTCCGTACAGGCGGGCGATTTGATAAGAGGCACCGGCGTTATGGATCAGCCAGCCCAGCCCGGCGGTGGCCCCGGTCATCTCGGCAGCGATTAAAATAAAAAAAGACATTTCCACTCCGAGCCGCAGACCGGTAAAGATTTGAGGCAGGCCGGAAGGTAAAGTGAGGCGAAAGAAAAGGGCAGCTTTATTCAGATTCATGGATCGGGCCATTTTTATCAGCTGGGGGTCGGTATTTTTAAAGACGTTTTGAGAACTGAAAAATATCGGCCACATTGAGACCCAGGCCAAGACGGCTATTTTGGGAGTTTCGCCCAGGCCGAAGAGGATGACGAAGACAGGAAAGAAACAGTAAGGGTTTATGAGCGCGAAGATCCGAAGTAAGCTGTCGGCCCGTTCGCCTAGAACGGGCAAGACTCTGGCCAGAACATAAGCCGAAGGCACTGCCAAAAACAGGCCAATTAAAAGTCCCAATATAATCCGGCCAAAAGAGATCAGAATATGGGTGCCCAGACTAATGGAAATCCACATCTCCAAAATGGCTTCAACTGTGGCGGACAGTCTGGGCACAACGCTTTGGTCCACCCAATGGGCCCGGCCGGAGATTTCCCAAAATGCCAAAACAACGGCCAGCAAGCCGTATTTTTGGCTCAGGAGGACAAGTTTTCCCCTGAGCGGAGCGCCGACCGGCTTTTTAAAGCAAAGCGCTGAAAAGGGTTCCGAAAGCTGTCTATAATTTTTCCGGGGGCTGTTCATCTTTTGGCCAGGCGTTCCAAAGCCTCATCAACGGGCCAATGGACGGCTAAGCCTATGATGCCACGGTCAGACAGGGCCTTCAAGGCTCCCGGTCCGAGGCGGCCGGCCAAGACGAGACCGCAGTCTTTCAGTAGTTCAGCCGACTCTCCCAGGACTGTCTGGTCGTGACTTTGTTCCCGGCAGGGTTTGAAGGCCGGCCGGAGCTCCAACAGTTCGTAAAACGGATTCTTTACGTCCGATTTCAGCTCATAGATCCGAAATAGTTCCGCTTTTCCGAAGCAGGCATCAATATTTTGACCGGTCTCTGAGGCTACGGCCAGTCTGTCCGGGCGGTAAGGGTTCCGGGGTGTCCTGATTTTTAAGTTTGGCGCGTTAATTTCAGCCATGGGAAAATGTCTCCGCAAAATTAAGGTTGCCGTAAATTGTTTTGGCGTAATCCGGCCCGCCGGGTATACCGCAGGCATCGGCCCGGCAGCGCCGGCAGTTCCGTTTGACCGTCAGGTGTTTTTCGGCTGCCAGGATGGCGGCAGCCTGCTCTTCTTGAGAGGGGGCTTGGCAATTGATAAGCTCCCCGGAGGGGATGAGCGGAATGATGTTAATAAGTTCAGCCCCCCACTTTTTTGTTGTTTCGGCAATCTGGGCAACATGGCCGTCATTGACTCCGGGCACCAGAACTGTATTGATTTTAACGATCAGGTGGTTTTGACAGGCCAGGCGGATGCCTTCTTCCTGAGCGGCGATCAACATTTCCGCTCCGTACCGGCGGCCTGCAAATTGTCCGTCAATCAAGACTCCCCGGTTAATGTTCTCCAAAACAGCCGGATTGACAGCGTTTACTGTTACCGTCAGAGTCTCAACCCCGGCTATTAGAAGCTTTTCCATGGAGGCGGCCAAAGCCAGGCCGTTGGTGCTTAAACAGGCCATTATCCAGGGGTATTTCTCCTTAATCAGCAGAAGGGTATCCAGAGCCTCAGGACTGGCCAGGGGGTCGCCTGGTCCGGCCACTCCGGCCACTTTTATATCCGGACATAAAATCAGGGCCAGGTCCATGACATCTAGTGCTTCCTGCGGTTTAAGCAGCCGGGCCGTCTGGCCGGGCTGCTGGTCGGATTCAGTCACTCCCCGGCAGCAAAACCGGCAGAAGATATTGCAGTTCGGAGCTACCGGCAGATGAATGCGACCGTAAGAGGTGGGGCATTTTTGACTGAAGCAGGGATGCTGTTCCGGGAAATCCAAAATGGTCTCCTCAGTTTAGGCAAGGTTTTACTTTTGGCTGGGTGAATGACTTAAAAATAGGCTCGGGGCAGGAAAACGCCAGGGCAACTTATGGCCGGCCGGAGGCGTCTTGGCGCTTGAAAGCCAAAAGAGCCCAGGACTGGAGCCGGAGGGCATAATGTCTTTCAGAGCCAAAAACAAATAAGAGGTTTGAACCGGAAGAAGACCGAAATCTTATGAATCAGCCAATCCTCTCAGACTGAGTCTTATTGGCCCGAGCTGAAGGATTAGCCTTTGACATCGGTTCAAATGTTTAAGGTCCAAAGAAAAGGGAGCGAGCATAGCATCCTGTTTAAGGCTTGGCCCTGTCTTTAGAAGATAGCCAAAAAAAGGCCAAAGACAGTAAAACTGTCTTTGGCCTTCATGATGATGATCAGCCGTGCTATTAAAGCGAATAGTAAGTTTTATCCCTTTTGGCCGGTCAGCTGGATGCGGTCCGATCAGGCTCAAGAGAATCGGTCAGAAAAAAAAGCTGAAGATACCAGCAGGATCTAAAGCTTTCAGTTTGCCTGATCAGCTCAAAAAGTTATGTTAAAATTAATTGAAACAATCGCTGATTAAAATACAATTAAATTAAAAAAATATTTAATTCCCAAAAGGCTTTAGGGTCGTCACGAATCTTGAATTGTATTTTAGGCCTGGCGGGGGAATCTGTCAAGCTTTTTTTTTAAAGCATAAATCCAGACTCCCTATTCCGGCGAAAGTTTGAAGAAGAGAGGCTATCTGTCATTTCCGGTCAGCGGAAGATAATGTGTTCTAAAAGAGGCGGTGATTTTAAAGGCCAACAGGTTTTTCCGGTGAAAGGCTTTTAAAGGAGTGGTGAAATTGGATGACAGTAAAAAGCAGAGAAAGTATATAGTTTTATCATTAGGAGCCGTTACAAAATAACAGGGAAAGCCAATTCCAGATTGATTTTCTAAGCCAATGGTTTAGTAGCCTGGGAGACTACAGTCCCCGGTCTCTTAAGCCAGGGAATATGATTTAAAAATGACAACTGTTTTTTTCGGCTGGGTTATCCGGCAAAAATCCCTCTGGTCTGTGATTGCCAAAATTTGGCTAGGAGCCTGTCGGATTATTTTTGACCAATTTTGGCATAAAAATTGTATAAAAAATTTTATTAAATAAAGAAAATTTTTATTGCCCTAATAATTAAAATAGAATATACTATCTCCTGAAGTTTCGATTTTTAGTTCTTCTAACCATTCAGTGAGGTTCTATTATAAGCTTTATAACTATTGATCGACAGCAAAACCTCATTTTCCCTCCGACTATTGATGACTATCTTCCAGACAACCATTTAGCTAAGTTTATAGTTAAAATAGTG
>JAISEL010000104.1 GCA_031264185.1 Deltaproteobacteria bacterium | reverse complement strand
ACGGGCGTTGTTTCTCTGCCGGACGGAGTTGAAATGGTCATGCCCGGCGACAATGTCACCTTCACGGTTACTTTGATTATGCCCATCGCCATGGAAAAAGAGCTGCGTTTCGCTATCCGAGAGGGCGGCCGGACCGTGGGCGCCGGAGTTATTTCCGAGATCATTGAGTAATAGGCGGGCAGTCGGCCAGAAGGCTTAAGGTTTACGATGTTAAATAACCAGAAAATCCGTATACGTCTCCGGGCTTATGACCACAAACTCCTGGACAGTTCAACCCAGGAGATAGTTGACACGGCCAGGCGCACCGGGGCCAGAGTGGCCGGTCCTCTGCCTCTGCCGACCTCCATCGGCCGGACCTGCGTCTTAAGGTCACCCCATGTGGACAAAAAATCCCGGGAACATTTTGAGGTCCGGACCCATAAGCGGCTCTTGGACATCCTGGATCCGACCCCCCAGACAGTGGAAGCTCTGATGAAACTGGATCTCTCGGCGGGCGTCGACGTGGAGCTGAAGCTGTGAGCAAGGGTTTAATCGGCAAAAAACTGGGCATGACCCGTCTGTTTACCTCAGACGGGACCTCAGTCCCGGTTACGGTCATTGAAGCGGGCCCGGCCTATGTTACCCAGCTGAAGACCAAAGAAACAGACGGCTACACGGCTGTCCAGCTTGGTTTCGGAACCCGCAGGCATCCGACTAAAGCGGCCTTAGGCCACACGGGCAAAGCCGGTCTTTCCGAGCAGTCTTTCCGGATGATTAAGGAATTTCCGGTCATTTCACCGGATCTTTCTTTAGGTCAGGCCGTTACTTTGGATATCTTCAATCCAGGCGAACGTATCAGCGTGGTCGGGACCAGCAAAGGCAAAGGGTTTGCCGGAGTCATGAAACGCCACGGCTTCGGCGGCGGCCGGGCCACCCACGGCTGTCTGACTCCCCGCAGCGGCGGTTCTATCGGCTGCGCAGCCGATCCAAGCCGGGTTTTTCCGGGCAAGAAAATGGCCGGTCACGCCGGAGCGGTCAGGAAAACTGTCAAAAACCTTATGGTCGTTGATGTCCGGCCGGATTACGGGGTCATCCTGGTCCGGGGCGCCGTGCCCGGACCAACCGGGGGCTTTCTTCTACTGAAGAAAGGCTGAGGCGGAGAGATAACATGCCCACAGTTGATTTAATTAATCTGGAAAACCAGGTCATCGGCCAGGTGGACCTGCCGGACTCTATTTACGGGGTGGAAATAAAACCCCACATAGTCCACGAGGTAGTGACGGCCCAGCTCCATTCCCGCCGGGCCGGCACGGCTTCCACCAAAACCAGGGCTGAAGTGGCTTTCTCCAACCGGAAACCTTTCCCCCAGAAAAAAACCGGCCGGGCTCGGGCCGGGACCCGCCGCTCGCCTCTTTTCAGGAAAGGCGGGACTATTTTCGGTCCAAAACCCCGGGATTTTTCCTGGCGGCCGCCGGCCAAAATAAGGCGTCTGGCTTTAAAAGTGGTTCTTTCGGCCAAACTTAAAGAAAATGAGCTGGTTGTTCTGGACAAGTTTACTTTGCCGGAAATCAAAACCAAGTCTTTCTGCAGCTCCATGAAGGGTCTGGGCCTGAAAAAAGCCGTGGTCATCACCCCGGAGGCTGACAAAAACCTGGAAATGTCGTCCCGGAATCTGCCGGATTTCAAGGTCCTGCGCGTCGAAGGCCTCAACTGCTACGACCTTCTGAAGCATGACCGGCTGGTTATCTTACAGGAAAGTCTGGCCGGCATCGAGGAGAGGTTAATGAAATGAGAGCGCCTCACGAAATATTGATTCGGCCCATGGTCACCGAAAAAAGCATGAAAGTGCGGGATGCCCATAACCAGTATTCCTTTGAGGTGGATAAAAGGGCCAACAAAGTCGAAATCCGCCAGGCGGTGGAAAAGGCTTTTGATCTGTCCAACAAGGTCCTCAATGTCCAGACCGTCAACGTCAGCGGCAAATATGTCCGGCGCGGCCGCCGGGGCGGCTACAAGTCGGACTGGAAAAAGGCCATCATTACTCTGGTCAAGGGTTCGACCATTCCCGTTTACGAAGATTCCTAAGTCCTGACTTGTTTAAGTCACCTGTGGTTACGGACGTTTTTAAGGATTAATTCATGCCCGTTAAAGCCGTAAAACCAACCTCACCGGGTCGGAGGGCTCAAACCTACCCGACATTTGAGGAAATAACCAGCACTGAGCCGGAAAAAAGCCTGTTACGGCCCAGACCTTCCACCGGAGGGCGCAATAATCTGGGCCGCATCACTGTCCGTTTCCGGGGCGGGGGCCATAAGCGCCTTTACCGGCTTATTGACTTTAAGCGCGATAAGCTGGAAGTGCCGGCTAAAGTGGCCTCTATTGAGTACGATCCCAACCGGGGCGCCCGGATTGCCCTGCTCCATTATAAAGACGGCGAGAAGCGCTACATCCTGGCCCCCCAGAACTTGAAAGTCGGAGCTCAGGTCGTCTCCAGCGACAAAGCCGATATCGTGCCCGGCAACTGCCTGTCCCTGAAGGCCATCCCTTTGGGTTCCGTGGTCCACAATGTGGAATTGAAACCCGGCAAGGGGGGGCAGCTGGCCAGAGGGGCCGGCAACTATGCCCAGCTCATGGCCCGGGAAGGGACTTACGCCCTGCTTAAGCTCCCTTCCGGCGAGATGAGAAAAGTCCTGGCCGTCTGCCGGGCTACAGTGGGCCAGGTCGGCAACTCCGATCACAACAGTATTTCTTTGGGTAAAGCCGGCCGGACCCGCTATCTGGGCCACCGCCCCCATGTCCGGGGCGTAGCCATGAACCCGGTCGATCACCCCTTAGGCGGCGGTGAAGGACGCAGTTCCGGCGGCCGCCACCCGGTCTCCCCCTGGGGTATGCCTACCAAAGGCTATAAGACCCGGAAAAAATCCAAGCCTTCCAACAAGTACATTGTTAAGAAGCGCGACCGGAAGTAATCAGGAGAGGTCATGCCCCGCAGCGTTAAAAAAGGACCTTTTGTAGACGAACACGTCATGAGCAAAACTCTGGCCGCCGTGGAAGCCGGAGATCGCCGGGTCATTAAGACCTGGTCCCGCCGTTCCACTGTCCTGCCGGAAATGGTCGGACTGACCTTTGCCGTTCATAACGGCAAAAAGTTCATCCCGGTGTTTGTGACCGAGAACATGGTCGGCCACAAACTGGGGGAATTTTCTCCCACCAGGACCTTCTTCAGTCACGCCGCAGACAAGAAGGCCAAAAAAGTTAAGAGATAGGGGAAAATCATGGAAATTAAAGCGGTAGGCAAATTTTTGCGCGTCCCGCCCGACAAGGCCAGGATTATGGCCCGGACTGTCATCGGCGCCCCGGTGGAGTCGGCCATAAATTCTCTGTCACTTAGTCCCAACAAGACCTCTTACCTGATACTGAAGGTTCTGAAGTCAGCGGTGGCCAATGCGGCTGAAAATTTTAAAATTGATGAGGTCGATGATCTCGTGGTCTACCGGATTTTCGTGGACCGGGGGCCGATGCTCAAACGTTTCAAGCCCTGTGCCCACGGCCGGGCCAAACCCATCTTAAAACGTCTGTGTCACATCACGGTCGTGGTCAAAAACCGGGAATAGTAGGAGGTTTACGTTGGGTCAGAAAACACACCCCCTAGGCTTCAGGCTGGGCGTTATCAAGACCTGGGGTTCGCGCTGGTACGCGGGCCGGGATTTCGGTCATCTGGTCGTGGAGGACAAGAAAATCCGGGACTATGTCAAAAAGAAACTGGAAGCGGCCGGGGTTTCCCATATTGATATTGAGCGGTTCGGCCACAAGGTCAAGCTCCGGATCCATTCGGCCAGGCCGGGGATCGTTATCGGCAAAAAGGGCGCGGACATCGAAAACCTGCGCAAGGATCTGGAAAAGCTTTTAAGTAAGCTCAACAAAGCTCCGACTGAAGCTCCGGCCGAGGGCTCGGAAAAAGACCGCCGCATCTCGCCCCTTCGGGAAGTGATGATTGATATCCAGGAAGTCAGAAAACCGGAGATATCGGCTCAGCTGGTGGCCGAAAACGTGGCTCAGCAGCTGCAGAAGCGGGTGACTTTCCGCCGGGCTATGAAAAAATCCATTTCCCTGGCTTTCAAGTTCGGGGCCCAGGGCATCAAAATCCACTGCGCCGGCCGCTTAGGCGGAGCCGAAATGGCCCGCCGGGAATGGTACCGGGAAGGCCGCGTACCTCTCCATACCTTAAGGGCCGATGTTGATTACGGATTCGCCGAGGCCAAGACTACTTACGGTATCATCGGGGTCAAGGTCCACATCTTCAAAGGCGAGATCATTTCAAACGATGCGGCCGAAGCTCTGAAATAGACGGCCTCACCATAGGAACCGGCAAAAGGTTCCACGGAGTCAAAGGACATGCTGTTCCCCAAAAGAACGAAATACCGCAAAAAACAGAAAGGCCGCCGGGGCGGCCCGGCCAAAGGAGCCTTCAAGCTTGATTTCGGCCGCTTCGGCCTTCAGGCCCTGTCCCGCGGTTATATGACCTCAGAGCAGATAGAGGCCGGGCGTATTGCCATTAACCGGCACGTCCGCCGGGGCGGCCAGCTGTGGATCCGGGTATTTCCGGACAAGCCCATTTGCAAAAAACCGGCTGAAACCCGTATGGGTAAAGGCAAAGGCACCCCGGAAGGCTGGGTGGCGGTCATCAAACCCGGCCGGGTCGTTTTTGAGATGGACGGAGTCCCGGAAAATGTGGCACGGGAAGCCATCCGTCTGGCGGCCCATAAACTGCCCTTTTTGACCCGTTTCATTGTCAGGGGGGAAGTGCTGTGAAAATCAAAGAGATCCGCGAATTGGACCTAGAGGAGCTGGCCGGCCGGGAAAGCCATTTAAAAGGCGAACTGTTCAACTTAAGGATCCAGAACTCCAGCGGCCAACTGGAGAACGTCAAAAGAATCTGGGCGGTCAAAAAAGAGATCGCCAGGGTCAAGACGATCATGCGTGAAAAACAGCTGAACGGCTCAGGCCAAAAAGCGTGAGGTAAACTGTGGAAGACAGACGGCCTAATCAAACCATAACCGGAGTGGTGGTTTCCGACAAAATGGACAAGACTGTGGTGGTCCTGGTCAATCGTCTGGTCAAGCACCCTGTGTATAAGAAATATATCCGCCGCCGGGCCAAATTCATGGCCCACGATGAGAAAAACTCGGCTCGTCTGGGTGATACGGTGGAAATCATTCAGTCCCGCCCCCTTTCCAGGCTCAAACGCTGGCGCCTGACCAGGATCCTGGCCCGTCAGGCCTAGCGTCCGATATATTGGAGACGTATTATGATTCAGCCGGAAACCAGACTGACTGTGGCCGATAATTCCGGGGCCAAGCAGGTTTACTGCATTAAGGTCCTGGGCGGCAGCCGACGCCGTTACGCCTCTTTAGGCGACATTATTGTGGTCTCTGTCAAGGAAGCCCTGCCCGGCTCCAAGGTCAAAAAAGGCGATGTGGTCAAAGCCGTGGTCGTCCGGACCGCCAAGGAAGTCGGCCGCCAGGATGGATCCTTTATTAAGTTCGACGATAATTCGGCCGTCTTAATCAATAATGCCCGGGAACCCATCGGCACCCGTATTTTCGGACCAGTGGCCCGGGAACTGAGAACTCGCCGTTTTATGAAGATAGTTTCTCTGGCCCCGGAAGTCCTGTAGAGGCCGCACAGGCCGCAGAGGTTAGCTATGTCATTTAAAACCAGTTTCAAGACCGGGGATCGCCTTTATGTGCTGTCCGGGACTCATGAGGGAAAAATTGGCCTGCTGAAGCGCTTTTTCCCTAAAAAAAATCAGGTTCTGGTGGAGGGCGTCAATATGTGCACCCGCCACACCAAGGCCAATCCGGGTAAAAACGAAGCCGGCGGCCGGATCAGAAAAGAAAAGCCTTTGGATATTTCCAATGTGGCTTTAATCTGTCCCCGCTGCACTGACCCCACCTGGATTCGCTACGAGGTTCTCCCGCCTTCGGAAGAGGGCGGCAAAAAAAGAAAAGTCCGGGTCTGCAAGCGCTGTAAGGCCCATATTGACGACTGAGCGGCTATCGGCCTTAAAGTTCATCGGCTCCCTGGCCGAAGGAACGCCTGTAATTTTTCGGGCGGCCGGACACTGGAGTAAAAATGCCCCGCATTAAAAAGTTTTACCAAACAGAGGTTGTACCCAGACTCGTTAAAGAGTTTAGCTACAAAAACCCCCTGGAAGTGCCGAAGGTTACTAAAATCACCTTGAACATGGGTTTAGGTGAAGCCACCCAGAACCCCAAAATTTTGGAGACGTCCCGCAGTGAGCTGACGGCCATTGCCGGACAGCTGGCTGTCATCACCCGGGCCCGGCGTTCTATTGCCGCTTTTAAGCTGAGGGAAGGCAACTCCATCGGGGTCATGGTCACCTTAAGGCGCAAAAAAATGTACTACTTCCTGGACAAGCTCATTAATGTTGTCCTGCCCAGGGTCCGGGATTTCCGGGGCGTGTCGGCCAAGGCTTTCGACGGCCGGGGCAATTACACTCTGGGCTTAAAAGAGCACATCATCTTCCCGGAAGTGGATTACGACAAAATTGACAAGGTCAAGGGCCTGAACATCACCATAGTGACCACGGCCAGGACCGACGAAGAGGCCCGTTATCTTCTGTCGGAATTGGGCATGCCCTTCCGCAAAACCGGCCAGAGCTGAGATACGTTAAGGAGTAGACATGGCCAAAACTTCCATGATCGTCAAAGCCGCCCGGCCGCCCAAGTTCTCTTCCCGGGCTTATAACCGCTGCCCCATCTGCGGCCGGCCCAGGGCTTACTTACGCAAATACAACCTCTGCCGGATTTGTTTCCGCAAAATGGCCTTAGCCGGTGAGATTCCCGGTGTGGTCAAGGCTAGCTGGTGATATATGACCATGACTGATCCCATTGCCGACCTGCTGACCCGTATCCGCAACGCCCTGATCGCCCGTCACGACCGGGTCGATATTCCGGCCTCCCGGCTGAAGGTCTCCATAGTCCGCATCTTAAAAGATGAGGGTTTTATTAAAAATTTCAAGATCAGCCGGGACAATAAGCAGGGGCTCATCCGTATTCTGCTTAAATACAATGAGCACAATACCCCGGTCATAAACGGCCTGGAACGCCTGTCCAGACCAGGCCGGCGTCTTTATCAGAAATCATCGGAAATAAAACCGGTCTTATCCGGCTTAGGCGTCATGATTGTCTCCACTTCCCGGGGCGTTATGACCGACAAAGAGGCCAGGCGCCACAAGCTAGGCGGCGAATCCCTCTGCCAGGTCTGGTAAAGGCATTTTTGGGCTATTTTTGGCCAAATAGGATCTGACCATGTCCAGAATCGGAAAACTACCCATTACTGTCCCAAAAGGGGTCAAAATAGACTGGCAGGCCCCGGTCTTAAAGGTGGCCGGCGGTCCGGTCACCTTAACCAGAACCATTCACCGGAATATTGACTTAAAAGTCGACGGCCAGACTGTCTCCCTAACTCCCCGGGACAATTCCCAGTTCAGCCGCAGCCTGTGGGGACTGTCGCGAACTTTGGTCAGCAATATGGTCGTAGGCGTCTCGGCCGGCTTTACCAAAGTTCTGGAAGTGGTGGGCGTAGGCTGGAGAATAGAGGCCACGGAAGACAAAAGCGGTCAAACCCTGAAACTGTCTTTGGGTTTTTCCCACCCAGTCGATTTTAAGCTGCCGCCTCTGGTCAAAGCCCAGGTTGATCCCAAAACATACCGCATTACCCTGACTTCCCCGGACAAGGAGCTTTTGGGCTTAGTCGCGGCCAAAATCCGGGCTTACCGCAAACCCGAACCTTACAAGGGTAAGGGCATTAAGTACGAAGGCGAGTTTATCCGCCGGAAAGTCGGTAAGGCCGGAGGCAAGTAAATTTTAGCCGGCAGGCCTTAAAACTCACATTCGGAACGGGCTGTCCGGCGCATTCAGAAACCCGGGGCTGAATTCAAATGCCTTGAGGCGGCTGTAAAGACAGCGCATATCCGGCCGGCGGACTACCGCTGGCGGCCGGGCAGGCCGCAGCTGCTGCCTGCTGAGGTTTGAAGCCGGTCAGACGAGGCGGCTGGAACCAATTGAAGAGATCTGGAGCGGTAAAATTTCCGGCTCTGCGAGAATCCCCCGACTTTAGGCGGGGAGGTTGTCAACTTTTTTCGGGCCTAGGCCCTAATTGAGGTGATTCATGGCTAACGCCAATCCCCGCCTGGCGGCCAGGGGCAGAAGAAGGGCCAGGGTACGCAAGAAAATCCTGGGCACCGGAAGCCGGCCCCGACTCTGTGTCTTCCGCTCGGCTTCCCATATTTACGCCCAGCTCATAGACGACGAAAAAGGGGTGACTCTGGCCAGCGCCTCCACCCTGACTCCCTCTCTGAGGGAACCGGTCAAGGGCAAAAAAAAGACTGAAATGGCTAAACTGGTAGGCCTGTCCATTGGGGAGACCATTAAAAATCTGGGCTATTCTCAGATAATTTTCGATCGCAACGGTTTTTTATATCACGGCCGGGTCATGGCTCTGTCCGAAGGCGCCCGGGAAGCCGGTCTGAAATTTTAAAGGGGGCGGAGCGTGTATAGACCTGAAGATGAACAGGTTCTCATTGACAAAGTGGTCCACGTCAACCGAGTGGCCAAAGTCGTTAAGGGCGGCCGCCGGTTTTCCTTTTCGGCCATTGTAGTGGTCGGGGACGGTCACGGCCGGGTCGGCTTCGGTCTGGGCAAAGCCTCGGAAGTGCCGGAAGCCATTCGCAAAGGCATGGAGAAAGCCAAAAAGAATATCGTGACCGTCGATTTAGCCGGTACCACCGTCCCCCACCAGGTCGTCGGCCACTGCGGCAGCGGCTCGGTTTTGCTGAAACCGGCGGCCAAAGGCACCGGCGTTATTGCCGGCGGCTCTGTCCGGGCCGTAGTCGAAGCGGCCGGGGTTAAAGATATCCTGACTAAAGTTTTAGGCTCCAATAACCCCCATAACGTGGTCAGAGCTACGGTGGCGGCTTTACGGAAAATGAAGCTGGCCCGGACTGTGGCCAAAGAGCGGGGCGTCCCCCTGGAGCGCCTCCGGGTCTGAAGAGGTAGCATATGGCTAAGTCCTTGAAAATAACCCAGACCAAAAGCATTATCGGCCGCCAGCCCAAACACCGGCGGACGGTCAGGGCTTTAGGTCTCCACCGAATAGGTCAGACCGTCATCCACAGCGACAGCCCCGCCATCAGGGGCATGGTCAAAAAAGTTGAGTATCTGCTTAAGGTCGAAGAAGAAGGGCAGTCAGTCCCCTCAGCTGAAAAGGGGCTGGCCTGACCGGGCAGAGAGGGCGCCGGTCCGCTGCGTTTTCCGCCGGTTCAGGCCGGCGGCGGCCTGAAATGCTCCGGCCCTTTGAAGTCCGATACGGATCAGGACCCAGAGCCTCAGGAAACCATTCCCGGGGAGAGCGGACCGAAAGAGCCTGTCCTTCAGCCCGTTAAAATTTTTTGTTAAAGGATTCGTATTACTGACACCAATACGGACACTTTGTTTCCAAATTTAAACTAAATTTAAGGAGGCGGCGTTTCCTCCCCGGCCTTTCAGCCGTGGTTTCTGCGCCGAATATTCGGATGAAACTCCATGACTTAGCTCCCCTGCCCGGCTCAAAAACCAAAAAGAAGCGGTTAGGCCGGGGAGAATCTTCCGGCTTAGGCAAAACCAGCGGCCGGGGCCATAAAGGCCAGAAAGCCAGGTCCGGCGGCGGCGTGGGTCCCGGCTTTGAAGGCGGCCAGATGCCTCTCCAAAGGCGCCTGCCGAAGCGCGGCTTTACCAATATTTTTAAAAAGCACTATTCCCTGGTCAATCTGTCGGCCCTGGACAATTTCGCCGAAAACAGCGTTGTTGACGCCGAAGTGCTGGCGGCTACCGGTCTTATCCGGTCCGCATCCCGGCCGGTCAAGCTTCTGGCTAAAGGTGAACTGACCAAGCCTTTAATCGTCAAAGTCCAGGCTGCGTCTCAAAAGGCCCTGGAAAAAATGACCGCCGCAGGCGGCAAGGTGGAGATCCTGACTCTTTAGGTTTGGGACCTGACACTATAAAAAAGGGACAGTAAATTGTTAGGCGGAATTGAAAATCTGGGCCAGTCCAAAGATCTCAGGAAACGACTGATTTATGTTCTCATAATTCTGGCCGTCTACCGGGTGGGGGTCCATATTCCCACGCCCGGAGTCAATACAGACGCTCTGGCCATTTTCTTCCAGCGTTTCCAGGGAACTATCCTGGGGCTGTTTGACATGTTTTCCGGCCGGGCTCTGTCCCAGTTCTCCATCTTTGCCATGGGGATCATGCCCTATATCTCGGCCTCCATCATAGTGGAGCTTCTGACTGTGGTCTGGCCCTATCTGAGCCGGCTGAAGAAAGAAGGCGGTCAGGACGGACGGCGTAAATTAACCCAGTATTCCCGCTATTTAACAGTGGGGCTGTCTTTATTTCAGGGTTTTATGCTGGCTGTGGGTTTAGAGCGTATGGCTTTAGACGATACCACCTCAGTCGTCATTAACCCGGGAGTTTCCTTCCGCCTCATGACCATGCTGACTCTGGCGGCCGGCACGAGCTTTATCATGTGGCTGGGAGAACAAATTACCGAACGCGGCATCGGCAACGGCATTTCCTTAATTATCTTCGCCGGAATTGTCGAAGGGCTGCCCTCGGCTATAGGCGGTGTCTTCCGGGGTGTAGGCCAGGGCGATCAGTCGATTCTGGCCATGACCGTTTTAACAGCCGTCATGGTCGCCATTGTCGGGGGCGTGGTTTTCTGCGAAAGAGCCCAGCGCCGCATCCAGGTCCAGTATGCCCAGCGGATGGTCGGCCGGCGCATGGTCGAGGGCCGCTCCACCCATCTGCCCCTGAAACTCAATTCGGCCGGGGTTATTCCGCCCATCTTTGCCAGTTCCCTCATTATGTTTCCGGCCACTTTAGGCCAGTTCATGGAGCATCCCGTCTTTAAGACCGCCTCGGAGTGGTTAAACGAATCAACTGTTGTTTATAATGTAATATACGTTATACTTATTATCTTCTTCTGCTACTTTTATACAGGAGTTCAGTTTAATCCGGTCGACGTAGCCGATAATATGAAAAAGCACGGCGGTTTCATCCCCGGTATCCGGCCGGGCCAGAAAACGGCCGAGTATATTGACCGGGTTTTGACGAGACTGACTTTTTGGGGCGCTTTGTATGTCTCTTTAATCTGCGTCCTGCCTTCTTTACTGCGCGTCCATTTCCGGGTCGACTTCTGGTTTGGCGGCACGGCATTACTGATCGTCGTGGGAGTGGCTTTAGATACCATCGCCCAGATCCAGTCCTATGTCTTAAATCAGCATTACGACGGTTTTTTGAAAAAAGGGATGGCAGGCATTGGCAAAATACAGCCTCGCCGGAGATAAATTTGACAAAATCAGCAGAAAGCTTTATAAAGGAAGTTTATCACCGGGAGACCCCGGCTTAACTTTTACTGGATTATAAAGGCTTATAACTATTTAATTTTACTTCTTTTTTATAATTTCCTAAGGCCAGGCACCTGAGGATAGTAATGATAGTAGTTCTTTTAGGTCCTCCCGGGGCGGGCAAAGGTACTCAGAGCGGGACCATGGTCAAAAAATACGGCCTGTGTCCCATCTCCACGGGGGATATTTTCCGATCCAATTTAAACGCCGGAACGGCTTTAGGTCTGGAAGCCCGGTCTTACATGAGCGAGGGGCTTTTAGTTCCCGACGAGCTGGTGGTCAGGCTGGTCATTGACCGCTTAAGTCAGCCCGACGCCCAGAACGGAGTTTTATTGGACGGTTTTCCCAGAACGGTTTTCCAGGCCGAGGAACTGGCCGGATTTCTGGCCGCTCATGGTAAAAGCGTCACCTGCTGCCTCTTGCTGGATATCCCGGAAAAAGAACTCATGGTCCGCCTGACCGGCCGCAGGGTCTGCCGGGGCTGCTCTTCGGTCTGGCATTTAACATTTTCGCCGCCCCCGACCGATTCGGTCTGTCCCTACTGCGGCGGAGAAATTCACCAGCGCGACGACGACGGGGAAGCGGCGGCCTCCAACCGCCTCCGGGTTTATCAGGCTCAGACCTATCCGGTCATTGCCTGGTATGAAGAAAGAGGCCTGCTGAAAAAAATCCCGGCCTCAGGTTCGCCTCAGGAAGTGGAAAAAACCATAAATAAAGCCCTGGAATAACTTTGGGCTCAAGGATGTGTATCATGAAAGTCCGTTCATCGGTCAAAAAAATGTGCATGAAATGCAAAATAATCAGGCGGTTCGGCCAGGTCCGGATCATTTGCGAAAACCCCAAACACAAACAGCGCCAAGGCTGAAACCCTAGGCCAATTCTTTACGGAGGGTTTTAATGCCCAGGATTTCCGGCATAGACTTGCCCCGCCACAAACGGATTGACGTCGCCCTGACTTATATTTACGGGTTGGGCCGTTCCAGCACTAAGGCAATTTTGGAAAAGGCCCAGGTCAGTCAAGCCACCAAATCCGACCAGTTAACTGACGATGAGGTCACCCGCATCCGCCGGATCATTGACAGTGAATACAAAGTCGAAGGCGATCTGCGGCGGGAAGTGACCATTAACATCAAACGGCTCATGGATCTGGGCTGCTACCGGGGTTTGCGCCACCGCCGCGGTCTGCCGGTCAACGGCCAGAGGACCCACACCAACGCCCGGACCAGAAAAGGCCCCCGGCGCTCTGTCGTTGGCAAGAAAAAGAGCAAGTAATCAATTTAACCCTTTGTGAGGATTGCCCATGTCGGCCAGAGCCGTTCGCAGAACCAGAAAGAAGAAGGAAAAAAAGATCATTCCCACGGGAGTGGCTCATATTCAGGCTACTTTCTCCAATACCATTATTACTATCACCGATCCCCAGGGTAACACCGTAGCCTGGTCCAGTTCCGGGATCCAGGGCTTCAAAGGCTCCCGCAAGTCAACTCCCTACGCGGCTCAGACCGCAGTGGAGGATGTGACCAAAAAGGCTCAGGAACACGGCATGCGTTCTGTGGAAGTCTTTGTCAAAGGTCCGGGCAACAGCCGGGAAGCCGCTCTCCGGGCTTTTCAGTCTTCGGGTTTACTGGTCACCATGATCCGAGACGTCACCCCCATACCCCACAACGGCTGCAGACCCCCCAAACGGCGGCGGGTCTGATTATTCAGGTTTTTTCGGGAGGATAATTCTTGGCCAGATATACTGAGGCAGTCTGTCGCATTTGTCGGCGGGAGAACACCAAGCTTTTTCTGAAAGGCGACCGCTGCTACGCCAACAAATGCGCTTTTGAGCGCCGGTCCCAGGCCCCGGGCCAGCACGGCAACCGCCGCGGCAAACTGTCCGACTACGGTCAGCAGCTCAGGGAAAAGCAAAAGGTTAAAAGAACCTACGGGCTTTTGGAAAAGCAGTTCCGGTCGCTTTTTGAGAAAGCCGAGCGCCAGAGGGGCGTAACCGGCGCCAATCTTCTGATTCTGCTGGAAAGAAGGCTGGATAACATTGTCTACCGCATGGGTTTTGCCTCTTCCCGCAGCCAGGCCCGTCAGCTGGTCTGTCACGGCCATTTCCTGGTCAATGATCACAAAGTTGATATCCCCTCCTATCTGATCAAGGGCGGCGACTTGGTGACCTTAAGGGAAAAAAGCCGCCAGAACGCTTATATCCAGCAGTCCATGGAAACCGTAGCCCGCCGGGGTGTGCCCCGCTGGCTGGAACTGGACAAGGCCGCTTTTCAGGGGCGGATCAAGGAACTGCCGGTCCGTGAGGATCTGACCATGCCGATTTCCGAACAGCTCATCGTGGAACTGTATTCCAAGTAAGACCGTTTCCTGGACATTACGCTTTTCACGTAAGCTGAAATTTTCGCCTTTTTCCAAAGCGCTGTAAAACTCTGACCTTAAGACCGGTGATATAAGGCGCATTCCGAAAAACCCAAGCTGAATTCAAATGCCTTAAATGCGGCTATGAAAACAGCGCCGATCCGGTCGGCGCGTTAAACGTTTTGGCGGCAGGGCAGGCCGTCATTACTGCCTGCTGAGGATCAGACGTAAGTCAGCCAATGAAGCAGGAACCCACCGAAGAGACCGTAAGCGGCCATGTTTCCGGCTCTCTGATATTCCCCTGACTTTTTAGCGGGGGAGGGCGTCAATTAACCTAAAAGGCCTGCCGGGGTCGGCCCCAAAAGTCTGGCTGTTGAATTAACCGTTTAGTTCAGGACCCAAAACCTGAACACAGGTGTTACTCGGGAGAGGGTATGGAAAAAACCTGGAAGGATCTGATCAAACCCAACAAGGTGGACATTGAGTCAATCAATCACCAGAAAAATTACGGCAAATTTATCTGTGAACCCCTGGAAAGGGGCTTTGGGCTGACTTTAGGCAATGCCCTAAGGCGGGTGATGCTATCCTCTCTGCAGGGCGCGGCTATAATTTCTGTCAAGATTGAGGATGTCCTCCACGAACTTTCCACTTTACCCGATGTGATTGAAGATATCTCCGATATCATTCTCAATCTCAAGGAAGTCCGCCTCAAACTCTACGGTTCCGGCGTCCGGACCATCCGCCTGGAAGAAGTCGGACCCAAAAACGTCACGGCCGGTGATATCAAAACCGATCATCAGGTGGAAATCCTCAACAAAGACCGGCACATTGCTACCCTAGCCAAAAACGGCCGCCTTTTTATGACCATGGAAGTCACTAAAGGCAAAGGCTATGTCCCGGCCGAAAACCCGGCCGAAGCTGAACAGATAATCGGCCAGATTCCGGTGGACGCCCTTTTTTCGCCCATCAGAAAAGTCAATTTCAATGTTACCAACGCCAGGGTGGGCCAGAAAACCGACTATGACCGTCTGAGTCTGGAAATATGGACCGACGGCTCACTTTCTCCCCAGGAAGCGGTGGCCTCTTCGGCCGGCATTCTCTTAGATCAGCTGGCCATTTTTACTGATTTCGAAGAACTCCCGGCTCAGGAACCCGGCCATCAGCCGGAACTGGGCCTGTCCGGCTCCAACGGTCAGTTTGACCGGCCGGTTGACGAACTGGAACTGTCAGTCCGGTCGGCCAACTGCCTGAAAAACGCCGGGATTTACTTCATCGGCGATCTGGTTCAGAAAACCGAAGGCGAAATGCTCAGGACGAAAAACTTCGGCCGAAAATCCTTAAACGAAATCAAAAATGTTCTTCATAACCTGGGTCTTCAGCTCGGGATGACTGTCTCCGGCTTTATCCGTCCGGACACGCGCAGAGAGTAAGGTGGAAAATGCGGCACCGCAAAGCCAATGTCAAACTGGGCCGGACGGCCTCTCACCGCCGGGCTATGCTCCGGAATATGGCGACTAGCCTTTTTGAATACGGCAAGATCACCACGACTATTTTTAAAGCCAAAGCCGTCAGGCCTTTGGTTGACCGTCTGGTGACTCTGGCCAAAAGGGGTGATCTCCATTCCCTGCGCCAGGCCGGGGCTGTTCTGACCAAACCAAAAGTCTTAAAAAAGCTTTTTGACGAAGCCAAGGTAAAATTTCAGGACCGCATCTCGGGTTACACTTCCATGATCCGTATTGGTCTTCGGGCCGGCGATGTCGCCCCGATGGTCGTTTTGGAACTTCTGGGGCCTGATTCAACGTCCGCTTCCCGCAGCCGGCCAGGAACAAAGATTTCCGACCGCAGCCGCCGGGTGGCCGCTTCCAGGATAAAAGCCGCAGCCGCCGGTCAGACTGCAGAAACTCAGGCGGTTGAACCGGCCCCAGAGACGGCCGCTCCTACGGCGGAGCCGGCCGAAAATACAGCCGAGACAGGAACTGCGGCTGAAGACGCTGCCGGAGCTGAGACCGAGGCCCGGGAAACCGAAAATACTGAGCCCCAAAGCCGGGACGAGACCGCTGCGGAGCCAGATGAGCCTAAGATCGGATGAAACATATCTCCCCTCTGGTCTGTTTTAGGCCTGGGTGTTTTAATGTCAGGAGATCGGCCTGATTTTAACCTCACCGCCAGAAAGGGGAAGCCCTTATCTGGCGTTTTTTTTGTCCCGGGCGGATTTTCCGCTGCTGTATAATTTACGTTGTTCCGTTTTTTAAGGTCAGACGGGAAAATACGGCCTGAATTTATTTTTACCGGGCCCGGACCTTCCTAAACTCATAAGGAGGCTGTCCATTTGGTTTATCCATTTGGATGGTTGTTAAATATATGAAGCTTTTCCGCTCTGTTTTAAATTTTTTCTCCAATGATCTGGCCATTGACCTGGGCACGGCCAATACTCTGGTCTATCTGAAGGGCAAAGGGGTTGTTCTGTCGGAGCCTTCGGTGGTGGCGGTCAAAAAGGACGGAAAAAACGGGAAAGTCTTAGCCGTCGGTCACGAGGCAAAGGCTATGCTCGGCAAAACCCCGGCCGGAATTGTGGCCATCCGGCCCATGAAAGACGGGGTTATCGCTGACTTTGAAATAACCCAGGCCATGCTCCGCCATTTTATCCGCAAAACCCATTTCCGAAGGTTTATAAAACCCAGAATTATTGTGGCCGTGCCCAGCGGCATTACCCAGGTTGAGAAAAAAGCCGTCCGGGAAGCGGCGGAGCAGGCCGGAGCCTCCGAAGTTTACCTCATAGAAGAACCCATGGCGGCGGCTATCGGGGCCGGCTTGCCGGTCACCGAACCCACAGCCAACATGATAGTCGATATCGGCGGCGGAACTACGGAAGTGGCTATCATATCCCTGGCCGGCATTGTCTACTCCAAATCCGTTCGGATGGGCGGCGACAAGATGGATGAGGCCATCGCCCAGTACATCCGCAAAAAATACAATCTTTTAATCGGCGAGAGAACGGCCGAAGTCATTAAGCAGGAAATCGGCACCGCTTACCCCTCCGATCTGGTCGATACTCTGGAAGTCCGGGGTCTCGACACGGTCACCGGCATTCCCAAGACCGTCCCCATTGATTCCGAGGAAATCCGCCATGCCATCACTGAGCAGGTTGATTCCATTCTGACCACCGTCTTAAGCGCCTTAGAGCAGATTCCGCCGGAACTGGCCGCCGATATTGTCACCCGGGGCATAGTTCTGACCGGCGGCGGCGCTCTTTTGAGGCGTCTGGATATTCTGCTCCGGGAAGAGACCCACTTACCCATCATCATAGCCGACGATCCCTTTACCACTGTGGCCATGGGCAGCGGCAAGGCTTTGGAGAGCCTGGATGTTTTAAGAGAGATTTCCATACCCTGATGTCGGGCCGGACTTTTACAACCTTTCTGCCGGTCTTTCTTTTTCTGGTGGCTCTGGGCCTGATTTCGGCTCAGGTTAAAGGTGACCCGGACAAAACGGTCACTTCTTTGGGTAACGCCGTGCCCCTGGAAACTCTGGGCCCTCTGAGCAGGCTGTTTAATGCTGCCTCCGACGGGGTAGAGAGATTTTGGCAGAATTACTTCTATCTGGTCTCAGTCAAGGCGGAAAATGACCAGTTAAGGCTGACTATAGAACGTCTTCGGCACCAGATTGTGGAACTGGAAGAATTCCGGCACACTAATACCAGCTTAAGTAAGCTTTTAGGTCTCAAAGAAAAATTACCGGATGAATTTTTGGCCGGCCGGATTCTAGCCTGGGATCCCGGGCCGTGGTATCAGGCGGTGGTGATTGATGTAGGGGCTCAGGACGGAGTGGTGCCGGAAGCGGCGGTATTAAACGATCAGGGCTTAATAGGCCGGGTTGTGGAACTGGCCCCCCATGAATCCAAAGTCCTTTTGTTAACCGATCTGTCCAGCGGGGCGGACGGATTTATCCAGCGGAACCGGGTTAATGTTCTGGTGACCGGACACGGGGCCGGCCAGATGACTTTAGAGTTTGTCCGAAAAGGCGAAGATGTCCGATTAGGTGATCTGGTCGTCTCCTCGGGACTGGACGGTCTGTTTCCGGCCGGCCATCCCATCGGCGTTGTGACGCAGGTGGATAAAGCAGGCTTGGGCCTGTTTCTGCACGCCGAACTGAGACCGACCGTTGATTTTTCCGGTTTAAAAGAAATATTGATCTTAAAAGATAAGCCCAGAGCTTTAGACTGGCCGGCGCTGGGCCGGGATTTAAAGATTCTGTTTGAGAAAAAACAAGAGCGGCCGGGACTCAGGTAATGGCGACTCTGCGGTACAGTCCGGCTTACCCGGCCAGGCTTTCCCAGCTATGGCCGTTACTGGCCTTATGTTTGCTTTTAACTGTTTTTACCGGCTGGCCTCGGGCCGGACTGTATCTAAAAGGCTGGCGGCCGGACTGGCTTTTAATCCTGACCTTGTTTCTGTGCCTCCGGGCTGAACTTTACGCTGCTTATCTGGGCGCTTTTATTTTCGGTTTTTTCTATTCGTACCTGAGTTTAGCTCCGGCCGGTCTTTTTTCCTTAAAATTAATGGCCGGGGTCTTGATTACCCGCTTCATTGTCAGTAAACTGGAATTAGGGAGAACTTCTCCTAAGATCCTACTGGTCCTGGGTCTTCAGTTGGCTTTAAGCCTGGGTTTGGAGCCGATGCTTCTGAAACTGGTCCATCCCCATATTATTTACCAGTTCCTGTCAGAAGAGACCCTGCTCCAGACGGTCCGCACCGGAATTGTGACGGCCCTGTTTACCGGACCTGTTTTCGCCTTTCTGGATCTTATTATCAGGCCTAAGGACAATTCATGAGTTCCCAGGTCCCAACTTTCAGTGACAATCCCCCTGATTTCAGCCGCCAGATAGCTTGGCTTAAAGTCTTTTTCTGCCTTATCCTGTCGGTCCTCCTGCTGCGTCTTTGGTATCTTCAGATTGTTTCGGGGGAAGAATACCGGCTGAAAAGCGAAAAAAACCACACTTCCCTAACCGACATCACCACTCCCAGAGGACTTATATTAGACCGTTCCGGTCTGGTCTTAGTAGATAACCAGTTAAACTACGATCTCTACGTAACCCCGGGCGAAGTTTCCAAACCGGAAGAGCTGGCCCGGGAAGTCAGCTACCTGACCGGCAGGGATGCTCAGGAACTTTCCAAAAAACTGGAAACTCTGGCCAAAAAGCAAAAATATAATTCCCAGCTTTGGATTTCAGGTTTGACCCGGGCCGATCTGGTGGGACTTAAAACCCGTCATTATCAGCTGGAGGGAGTCACGGTCCAGATAAATTCTGTCCGCCAGCCCACTCAGGAAAATTTTGCCCCCCATTTAGTCGGCTATTTAGGTGAAATAAGCCCCAGACAACTGGGGGAAGAGCCGTATTTGGGCTTAAAGCAGGGGGCCCTGGTCGGTCAAAGCGGTTTGGAACAGAGTATGGAGACCATCCTCCACGGCCGCAAAGGTCAAAGGCTGACGACTGTGGATTCCCAGGGCCGGGTTTTAGAAGAATTAAAAGTCGATTACCCGGAGCCGGGCTATAATATCCGTCTGACCCTAAACAGCCGCCTCCAAAGGGTCGCCCAGTCGCTTTTGGGCGAAAAGGCCGGGGCCGTTGTGGTCATGGATCCCCGGAATTTTGAGATTCTGGCCTTGGCCTCCAGTCCGACCTTCAATCTCCATGATTTTGTGGGCGGCATCTCCGGAGAAAGGTGGAAATCCTTAAACGACGATCCTTTCCGGCCCATGGAAAACCGGGCTGTGGGCGGTCAGTATCCCCCGGGGTCGACGTTTAAAATAGCCATGGCTTTATCGGCCTTATCTGAAGGGGTCATTACCCCCGAGACGGCTTTCAGCTGCGCCGGGGCCCTCCATTTAGGCGGAAGCCGATTCGGCTGCTGGGCTCGGGGCGGCCACGGCACGGTCAATCTTCACCGCTCGTTAAAAGAATCCTGTGATGTCTATTACTATGAGGTGGGCCGGCGGCTGGGCGTGGACCGGCTGGCCCGGGCGGTCCGTAAAAATTTCGGTTTAGGCCAGACTTTGGGAATTGATCTTAAAACCGAGCGGCCCGGCTTAGTGCCCGATCAGGCCTGGAAACAAAGAAGGTTTGGCAAAGCCTGGAATTTCGGGGAAACGCTGCCGGTCTCCATCGGTCAGGGCTATCTTCTGACCACCCCTCTCCAGGTGGCTCAGTATACGGCCGTGGCCGCCAACGGGGGCACTTTGTACCGTCCCCATCTGGTTAAAGAGATAACCGATTTTGAGGGCCATTTAGTCCGCCGGGTAGAGCCGGAAGTCTTAAATCATATGGATTTAAGAACCGACTATTTTCAGTCTGTCCGCCGCAGCTTAGATGCTGTGGTCAATGAGCCCGGCGGCACCGGCCGGCGGGGCCAGATACCCGGAGTCCGGGTGTCCGGTAAGACCGGCACTTCTCAGGTCATCAGCTTGGACCGCTATCAGGTCTACTCACGGGGCGGGGTGCTGCCCTGGAAATACCGGGAACACGCCTGGTTTACTTCTTACGCTCCGACCGACAATCCCGAGGTGGTCGTGACCGTCCTTTTGGAGCACGCCGGCGGCGGCGGAGCCAATGCCGCGCCCATAGCGGCCAAGATGATGAAGGCTTATTTTGACACCTCCGTTGACACCAATGTGCTGCCTCCTTACCAGGTTCAGCCCGATAAGCCCGCCGGCTGGCAGGGAGAACTGTGAAAAAAATAAACTTGGACCACCGATTCCGGGAAAATTTTAACTGGCCTCTGCTGTTTACGGCTTTAGGTCTTATCGCCTCAGGGCTGATAAATCTTTACAGCACTTCCGGTGCCAATCAGGCCGAAGAGTTCTCATCCACCCCGTTTGCCAAACAGATGATCTTCTCTCTGGTCGGACTTACGGGATTGCTGTCATTTTTCTTCTTTGACTACCGGAAATTAAAGTCACTGGCCTGGCCCTTATTCGGCTTGTCTTTATTTTTACTTATTGCAGTTAAATTTTACGGCATTACGGCCGGCGGCGCCACCCGCTGGCTGCCTTTCGGTCCGTTCAGATTCCAGCCTTCTGAACTGACAAAACTGTCTGTGGTCTTACTTCTTTCCTTCTTCCTTTCCCGCCGCCATTATCCCAGAGGCTTGGATTTTAAGGATCTTGTCCGGCCTCTGGTTATCCTGACTTTGCCTTTTGTCTTAATCTTAAAGCAGCCGGACATGGGAACAGCCCTGCATTTAATTTTAACGGTCTGCCCTTTATTTTTCTTCATAAAATTCCGGCCAAGAGTTTTAATTACCGTCATTTCTCTGATTGCGGCCGGTGTTGTCTGGATAACCTGTTTGGGGGGCCAGCAGTTTCTGCTCAAGCACAATTTCATAAAACCCTACCATCTGGCCCGTTACCGTTATTACATGAGCCCCGAGGAAAGCCCCACCGGTCAGGGCTGGCAGATAATCCAGGCCAAAAGCGCCATCGGCAGCGGTCAGATCTTCGGCCAGGGTTTTCAGGAAGGTTCCCAGCAGCGCTACGGTTTTCTGCCAGCTCCGGAGACGGATTTCGCTTTCGCCGCTTTAGCCGAGGAATGGGGTTTTGTGGGGGCCAGTTTTATTCTGCTCCTGTTTTTCGGTCTTATTTGGTCGGCTTTAAACGTCGTCCGGGCCAGCGGAGAGAATTTCGGGGCCTACCTGGCCTTGGGCCTGACAAGCCTTATATTCTGGCAGATGACCATCAATCTGGCCATGGTGGTGGGTCTGTTTCCGGTTGTGGGCATACCTTTGCCTTTTATCAGCTACGGCGGCAGCTCGCTTATCATAAATCTCATGGCCATCACGGTTATTGCCAACATCGGCCTGAACCGCTATTTCTTCCAGGAAGAATCCATCCGTCAAAATCCTCGGATTTGGCAGGAAGGCGTCACCGAACCCAAACAGGGCTTAAACCCGGTCAGAAGACTGGCTCCGCCCAACCCGGAGGAACCGGAACCCTATCCCGAACACCGTCTGCCCCACCGGAAACCGTGGCTTAAGTACCTTAGGAACCCGGATAAGGCCCTGGGCTACCAGTATAAAACCAACCTGTAGGCAAAACTAAAAAAATATTCTGTGTTTTTTTAAATACTGCTTGTCAAACAGACTGCTTTAGCCTATAGTGTTCAAACCTCTTGACTGTCTAGGTGTCGGGACATAGCTCAGCCTGGTAGAGCGCTGCGTTCGGGACGCAGAGGTCGCAGGTTCAAATCCTGTTGTCCCGACCATATACACATAGTATCTAACCTTTATCTAAAATCTTTTTTTAAAAAAAATATAACAGTCAGTATTATTTAAACTGAAGATTATCCCGGCTTTATACTGTATTTCCTGACTGATCCCGGGCGGACTGTTCAGAGAAAATGGGGGATTATTATGGCCAATGAAGAGAAAACCAGCTTTTTCCGCTCCCATTGCTGGAAGATCATAGGTTTGGCCGCCGGATTTATCCTGATTTTTACCATTGCGGTTATGCTGGCCAACTACCGCTTCCCGGCTTTCTTTGAGTCCCAAAAACCGGAAAAAAACATCCCCGGGGTGGTCTTTACCTCCTCCATCATCACCATTGGCGGGCAAATGTTCGACAACTGGCTGCCCAATGACTTTCTGTGGCCGACAATTTTATTGGATAATCCCCAGAATTTCCAAATCGGTCAGCTTCTGATGCTCAATTACACGGTCTTAAGACTCCGGGAAAACCTCTCCCGGTTAAGGTCGTCCGACACCATGGATCCCAACTGCTCTGAAGCGTACACCTTGCTTTCCAATGACCCCTACAAATGGATCCTGCCCAGTTCCGAATCCCGTTTCAAAAAAGCCATAGCCGAGCTGGAGACCTACCGGGCCAACCTGGAAAGCGGCAGGGCCCGTTTCAGTCCCCGGGCCGATAATTTAACCGAGCTTTTAGTTAACTATGTCTCAGCTTTAGGGGCCTTAAACTCCGAACTGGCCAAAGCGCCCAAAGAACTGCGCTTAAAATCCGTCTATCCCGCAGCCCCAAGTCCCCTGCCGGCGCCGGCCGATCCGACCAATGCCACGGCTCCGGACTCCCCTGCTCCTCTGCTCAGTGACCCGGCGCCGGAGGCCAAAGCCCAGACCCAGACTCCTTACCGCCGGGTGGACGATAACTTTTACCGGGCCCAGGGTGCGGCTTATGTTTTGAGGCAGATGCTGGCGGCCATCAGGATAGATTTTATTGAAATTTTAGAACTCAAAAAAGCCACCGAGCTGGTGGACGATATTATCCTGACCTTAGATCAGTCCCAATTTGAGCCCTGGGTAGTTTTAAACGGCGATATAGGCTCTTTAACCGCCAACCACTCCATGGAGCTTCATTCAATTTTAGAAAACTCCCGCCAGAAAATTAATAATTTAATCGAAATGTTAAGCCAGTAGGCAAATTTGTCCCCGGTCATCCTGACCTGAAAAAGGGACCTTAGGCTGGCATTAGATAAAAATATTCAGTAAAAACAGCTAGTTAATAAAATTACTCCTCCCATTGGACCTGCCCGGTTTTTCTGACAGGCCGGTAAACTTTGGCCTTTATCTTGCATAAATCTCTGCAGCTAAGGCCTGCCGGCCTCCGACGCTTTACCAAACGGAGCGGATCCAATGAAAATCAATAATCAAGAAGTCCAGGCTGTTTTTCTAAGGCCCAACCAAAAACCCCAGGCCCCGGCTTTTCCCGGGACTGAGACCGACTTCGCCTCCCTTTTAAACCCCAGGAAAGAGGTTCCGAAACCTTTGGAGCTGGGCCAGGATTTGCTGAAGCCAGATCTCATCGGTCAGCTTCAGGCCAATCAGGCGGTCCGGACCGAAAACACCGGCCTCTACACGGCGGCCGAAGATATAGAAAAGCTTTTGGACCTTCTGGACAATTATTCCCAGGCCTTAGCCGATCCGGCCAACACCTTAAAAGATCTCTCTCCTCTGGCCGATGATTTGGGGCTTATGGCTCAGGAACTGGGTCAGACCAGCGCCAGACTGGGAGAGGACGATCCTTTAAAATCCCTCTCCAATGACACCGCTTCCCTGGCTGCGGTTGAGGCCATGAAATTTAAACGCGGAGATTACCTGTAAGGCGGACAGCTTAACCATGATCCCGGAAAACACCGTCAACTACAACCCTTTAGGCCGCCTGGGCCCGGTTTATCCCAGACCGGAGTACCGTCCCCAAGCGGGGCGGGAAGACTCCAGGGATACTCCGGCTCCGGCGGAGAATGAAAAAAATCCCCTAAAAGTCAAGATCAGCGGCCAGAAAACGGCCAAAGCTGCTCCCGATCAGTCAGAGAGCCGTCTGACTCTGGCCATGGCTCAAAACTTAGTCCAGGAGACCTCTGCGGCCATTGCCGGTCTCCCGCCCGGAGCCACAAATTCAGGCCCCCACCGGCTCAATCCGTACTGGGGCCTGATCCACCGGCGCTACGTCTGAATCATTAAATTACAAAAATCGGTCTGGTCACTGGCACAAAAAATCATGAAAAAGCTGTTCGGCAGATCTGCCTTGACTGTACCTTCGAAAATTACCGGCCGAATCTTTTTTATGAAAATCCAGGCGAAGCAGCTTAAAAAATAAAACCTGGGCGCCTCAAACAGAGCCCCGCTCAGTTGAGATAAACATTTGACTGCCGAATTATTGCCCAAACAGCATCAAAAAACGGCCAAAGAAGGACAAAAGGAAGTCTCCGGGATAAAAGCGTCAAAACCGATAATCCGGCAGACTCATTGCTGCGCGGCCCTGAAACTTGAACTCCGGTCAGGGGCCGAAAAGAGGAGCCTGCAGCTTGGATGCTGGACTGGCTCCGGAGGGAGACTCTGGGCCGGAATAAGTATAAAAATCACGCAGCTCATTGACTTCACCCTCGCCCGTTAAACCGAGCGCATTCCACCTATTCCGGCGCGGGCCCGCACGGCGGCGGGGCGTTGGGTTTCATGAAAAAATATTGACCGTATACACTTAATTTTGGTAAAAATTATCAAAAGGCACTGGGCCGAAACAGTTCGGCAATTTGATTCCAGAAAGGAAAAGCACAGTAAAATCAATAATTTCTTATTTCAGGTCTCAATTCGTTACTTAATTAGGCCGAAGTTGGACACCGGTCTTAAGTAACTACCGGTAATTATTACATATTTTGACCGTTAAAAAAATGTTGTGAAACCCGGCTTGTCCTGCCGGAATGATAGAATCAGTTCAGTCAGTTTATTTCATATTATAGCCTTTTAAAGACACAATCATCAGATAAAACATTTAATTAAAAGCTTATTATTGTATTTAGAGTACTTTTTCACCTTGATTTTCG
>JAISEL010000070.1 GCA_031264185.1 Deltaproteobacteria bacterium | reverse complement strand
ACGCCATCTTTCAGGGATGTTTGGCTGCCGGAGGTCTTAAGGTCTTTGGCGAGGTGGCCGGGGCCGCCGGACGCACGGACATCATTGCGGAGCGCCCTGGGGACAGGTATCTGATAATTGAGGTCAAATACCGGAAAAAAGAAGAGGGTCACACCGATTCCGACCTGAAAAAGGAGCTGGCGGAAGCTTCAAAAGAAGCCTTAAAGCAGATAGTTGATCAGGACTACGCCGGACCGATCAGGGGCATGGCCAGAGAGATCACCGGCCTTTCCCTGGCCTTGTACGGAAGGAAGCACGTCAGATCGGATTTCGTGACCTGCGATCTCATGAAGCCGCAGCCTGTCCTGTGAGGACAAAAACACTCTGTGCTGTTGAGGTAAGACCAACCTCACTAAGGATGGAGCAACGAACAACCAGAATGTCTGGAGCTGGCTTCAGTCTTCTGAAGTAGACAAGGCGGCCTGCTTTTATTGGCTGTAGCTGGCCGACCAAGTTCAGAATGTCTAGATTCGGTATCCCGAAAATCAGGCTCTGAAGGCCGTCTGCGTTTGTCAGGTATCCGGCGCATCAGTTTGTCAAAAATCGGCTTTGGTTATCAACGGCCGGCGGCTGGGAGCAGATCAGGATGAAAATTACAGCTGGCCCGGAGGCTATCGGCCGAAAACTAAAAGCGTATTTTGGTTCCGAACCGGAGGCATGACTCCGGCCCATGCTGCATTAATGGACCGGCAGGCCAAAATTCACCAGAAGGGAAAACAGTCAAGAATTCCGGTTAATTCGACGTGCCAAAGACGTTCTGTCCGGTCACCATTTCTCATAAATATGGCCGGCAGATTTTGAGAGCAGACAGATACGGATACTTTGTTTCTAATTTGAACTAAACATCAGGAGGCGGCGTTTTTCCCGACCTTTCGGCTAGCGGTTCTACGCCGAAATTCACATGAAAGTTGTTGCCATTTTCGGCAGTCCCAGGGCCAAATCCAATTCAACAATTTTAGGCCAAGCAGCTGTCCTGGCCACTGGAAGCTCCGAGGCTTCTTCATTTTTCCTAAACGATCTTAGTCCCAGAGGTTGCCAGGCCTGCTGGCTCTGTAAAACTGAAACCGAAGTCTGCGTTTTAAAAGACGACCTGGCCCCAATCCTGGCGGCTGCGGCCCAGGCGGATTTTATAATCTTAACTTCCCCCATCTTTATCGGCGACGTCTCGGCTCAGCTGAAAATTTTTATAGACCGGACATTTTCCTGGTACAAGTCGGACTTTAAATCCAATCCTGAGCCAGGACGTCTGCCGCCGGGCAAAAAACTTTTACTCATAACCAGCCAGTTTAATCCCGACCCGGTCAAATACGCCTCTTGTCAGGACTATTATGTCGGCTACTTCCGGGGCCAGGGCTTTAAAGCCGACTCTCTGGTCGCAGCCGACATCGGCCTTTTGGACGTAACGACCGAACAACCGGAACTTTTGGAAGAAGTCGCCAGAAAAGTGGCCGTTTTACTTAAAGATTAACCCCCAGGACACGCCTTTTGATGTGACCGCAGGGAAAGTGCAGGTGGGAGAATAATGAAAGTTGTAGCTGTCTTAGGCAGTCCCAGAGTCAGTTCCAATTCGGCTCTTTTAGCCCAGGCTGCCATTAAAACCACTGGTGCCGAGGCTGAAGACGTCCGATGTTTTTTCTTACATGAGCTTAATATTAAAGGCTGTCAGGGCTGTTACAGTTGCAAAAATAAAACCGAAACATGCATCGTGACCGATGATTTAAGCCCGGTTTTATCAGCCGCCGGGGCAGCCGATTTGGTCATCCTGACTGCCCCGATCTACATCGGGGACATCTCGGCCCAACAGAAAATTTTTATTGACCGGACCTTTTCCTGGTTCAAGCCGGACTTTGAAGCAAATCCAGCTCCAGGCCGTCTGGAGCCCGGTAAAAGGCTCCTTTTCATAACCACCCAGTTTCAGCCGGACTTATCTCTTTATACCTCACGGATAGATTTTTACCTCAATTATTTCCAGAATCAGGGCTTTCAAACCGCCAAAATGATGGCAGCCAACTTAGGAGATAAAGAAGACGTGTCCGAGACCAGACCGGATCTGTTCCGGACAGTTGAGGTCATCGTTACTTCTTTACTTAACGCTTAACTTTTAGCCAGGATTTCACGGTTAAAAAACCGGAGCAAAAAATGAAAGTTACCGCTGTTTTAGGCAGTCCCAGAGACAATTCCAATTCAACCCGTCTGGCCGCCGAGGCCGTCATGGCCTCTGGAGCCAGGAAAGAGGAAGTTGCCAAATTTTTCTTGGACAAATTGACCATTAAAGGCTGCCGGGCCTGCGCCTCATGCAAAACGGGCTCGGAAGTCTGCGTTATCAATGATGATCTGTCAGAGGTTCTGAACTCCGTCTCGAAGGCAGATTTTGTTATCCTGACCGCGCCCATCTATATAGGCGACATTTCTTCTCAGCAAAAAACATTTATCGATCGCTCTTTTTCCCTTTTAAAACCGGACTTTAGGACAAATCCCCAGCCGGGCCGTCTGGGTCAAGACAGGAAGCTGCTGTTTATTATCACGCAGCGCAGACCCCAAAAGTCTTTCTACGGTCAAATTATTGCTTCTTATGTGGAATACTTCCGGAACATGGGTTTTAACGCCGCCTCATTCATTGCCACGGATCTAGGCGAAGAGGACATCGTGACCACCAGACCGGAACTCCTGAGGGAAGTTGCTGAAATCGTCTCCGGACTTTTTAATCTTTAAATTTACTTTGGCTCATTACCTTATAGCCTCTTTTAAACGGCCATAGTTTTCAGACGAGGCTCTTAGGTCTGATTATTAACCTCAATCCGGCCTACGGTCGGCTAATTACTGCAGTGGGAGATAAAAATGAAAGTTGCGGTTATCTTAGGCAGCCCCAGAGTCACTTCCAATTCAACTCAGCTCGCCGAGGCGGCGGTCAAAGCTTCGGGAGCCGACAGTTCCGAGGTAAGTAAGTTTCACTTAAACAGCCTTAACATTAAAGGCTGCCACGGGTGCTTCAGCTGCAAGACAAAAACCGAAGTATGCGTAATCAAAGACGATCTGGCCAAAGTCCTGACGACAGCGGCTCAAGCGGATTTGGTTGTCCTGACTGCCCCTATCTATATCGGGGAGATTACGGCCCAGCAGAAAATCTTCATTGACCGCACTTTCTCCTGGTTTAAGCCGGACTTTAAATCAAATTCCGTGCCCGGCCGCTTGTCGCCAGGCCGAAAACTTCTTTTCATCGTCACTCAGGGCAATCCAGACAGCTCGGCATACAAAAAAAATGTGGACGCTTATGTGGGCTATTTCCGAGCTCAAAATTTTACGGCCGAATCATTCATCGTGGCCGGATTAGGCGGTGACGATGTGACCGTGACCAAACCGGAGGCGGTCCTGGAAGCGGAAAAGGCCGTCACTTCTCTTCTCAAGTCCTGAAAATGAGGTTGCCTCAAGAACCGATTGGGGCAACCTCAAAGAAATAAAGATGTTTAGTGTAAGGGAAACTTCGGATAAGTATCCGAAAACCAAAAATGACGGAATTTTTCTGTTGTTTTCAGCTTAACTTGCCATTTATAAATTTCATGTCAACGTTCTTATTTTCCGCAGGTCATTTACTCAGGCATTAATAAATCAGTTTGGAAATAGCCTCAACATTCGGGGGTTATCGAGCCCGTCACATATCTTTCATAGACTTCGGCATTGTCGGGCTGGTTCAGGTTGAGCGTCCATCCTTTATCCCAGCCAGCAGCCGCAGAAACTCTCGCTGTGTCCGCCCGTTGCTATCACGGAATTGATGCAGATAATTCACTGCGTCTATTACATCCGCCCTACTTAGCCGACCCAGTAACTTGCGCTCTTTTTCCTCTGAATTTTTAGATTGTTATTATGCAACAAAAGTGAGCGGTTTTTAATACAATATTTCCGAACGTAAAAATGAAAAAAGCGGATTTATAAATCCGCAAAAATTATCCGAATCTTGACAGAACAATAAGCTCTTTACTCTTCCAAAAGAAAGTCCACCGGCTGGATTCCGTAAAGGGAGGGATGAAGGCAGCTGATGACTTTCCGCTTCTGAGAGCCGTCTGGATTTTTCTCCCCCAAATCGACCTCCTCTCCTTTTTTGGGAACATTATCGGCGCCCATGACAAGTAGCCGGACCACTGGCCAGCCTTCGGGGCTGTCGGGCGGAGTGTACTTACTGATGGCCAGTTCCCTGGTATCCAAAACCAAAAGACTGCCAACCGGCCAGGGACCCAAAAAATTGATAAATGCCTTGACCACAGCCGGATCGAGCTTTGTGCCGGCCTGGTCTAAAAGATTCATTAAGGCGTCAAAAGGCGACATTTCCGATCGCCATGGTCTGGCTGAAGTCATTGCCACGTACTGATCGGTCAGGGCCAGAATCCGGCCATGGAGCGACAGAGGCATTTGACCTTTTCTTCTGGGGTAGCCTGTGCCGTCCATACCCAAATGATGTTCCTGGGTTGACCTCAGAAGTGCCAGTTTCAGAGCATAGGTTGCGTTTAGGCGGACAATCTGGTAAAGGCTGCCTAAAACATGGCTCTGGGCCTGAGCCAGACGCTGGCCTTCCAGACGGCCGGGGTGACTGGCCACTCGGGAGGGGGCGCCTATTTTACCTATGTCATGAACTAATCCGGCCAGACCGAGTTGCTCTAACCCTTCCCGTCCTACCCCCAGACGGTACCCCAAACCAATGGACAGGATAGCCGTGTTGACTGAATGAGTAAAAATGGCGTCACAGCCATCCCGGACCGTACTTAAAGCCAGAAAAGCGGCCTCATCCTCAAAGAGAATGTCGGTTAATTCCTGGACTGATCTTTTTGCTTTCTGGACCCCGATTTTCTTTTTTTCTTCCAGGCGCTGTAAGATATTACGCATAACGGTCAGAGCCTGGGAATAAGTCCGGCGGGCGGCCTGCCCCAGCTCCTGGGCTAAATTTGTCCGAACAACAGCCTGACGTCCCTGAGCCGAACCGCCGTCATCCCCGCTGCCTAAAGCGGATTCGTCTCCTTCACAGGTAACTTTGACCCAGTCCAAATCCTCAGTCAGATTCTCCGTCAGCCATTTGTAAGGCTCGCTTTCCCTTTTGGCTCGGTTTAAGACATCCATGAGACGAATAATAGTACTGTCGGTCGGACTGGCTATAGGAAAAAACTTAAGCCCGTTTATTTCCCGTTCCTGAAAAAACTCTGTTATCTTAATGACCGTATTCCACATGGAAGCTGAGTAGACAATACGTTCGTCATTAAGATAGAACCTGCCCCGAAAAAGAGCAAACTCGGCCACCCGCCCCCCTGTCCACAGCTTCTGCAGCGCCGAGCGAAAATATTCGACATTTTCCGGAAAGAGCTTATTGTTGGACTGATGAATTTTAACGACCTGTAAAAGACGAAACATGGCCACTAAAAGCTCTTCTCCATCGGAAACGGATTTTTTATCCTGAACGGCCAAAGACACTTTATTATCCTCCGTTAAAGTCGGCCGACGTTTCGGCTGCCTGGTAGGCCCTTTTTATATCCCGGTACAGACTGTGGGCTGCCTGTTTTAATATCTCTTCCCGACCGGTACCGGGCGGCATTAAAAATAAAGCCAATGCCGCGCCCTGACGGTGAATAAGATCCGAACCCAGACCCAAAAAAGCCCTAAAGTCTTTTTTCAAAAGAACGTGCCGGGCAAACTCGGCTGCACGAGTCGTGGCCGCGCACCGGCCCAAGGCTCTGTAGCCGTTTAAGATGGTGTCGTCTGACCTGGGCTGGCTTAACTCATAGCTGTTTTTTAAAAAATTAAGTAAGGTTTTTTCGACCGCCGGGTCTCTTTTTTGGCCTAAGAGGGAGTAGACAAACCGGCTGACGGCCGGATCAGGTTCGGCCAGCAGATGGTTTATGAGGCTTATGTATTCCGGATTTTCTTCTAAAATAGCCCGAGCCGCTTTTTCCCTGACCGGCGGTGCCACATGCCGGGACAAACCGGCCAAAAACTGCCTGGACATTTCTTCATACGGCAGAGGCACCAGATCAATTAAATGAATAATGGTCTGAACCTGGAAAGAGGTATTTATTAAAGGAGCCAGTTCCGCGCCTGAAAACCGGGCCTGCATGGCTAGGGAGGCGAGAATTTCCTCTCGGATCGCCCGGTCCGGAATTTTATGGTAAATCTTGACCAGAACGCCCAAGGCCTCTTTCGGCAACATACCCAGAAAAGTTTTCAGCTGGGCTTTGGAGGTCTGACTTAAACCTATTGAGCGGGAATTAAAAAGGGCCAGACCCTCCATGGATTCAGGCCGGCCTAACCTCAGCTCAAACCGGCGGACTAACTGGCCGAAAGAATCCGGGTAGGTCTCGGCGATGGCCTTTAAGTGAGCCCTGACTCCCCCAGGCACCTCAAACTCGCCCCAGGCTAAAGCGTAACGGACTGATTCGGCCAGAAAATCCATGACCCAATCCTGGTCGGACTGAGACCTGATATTTTTTAAGAGTCCTAAAACCGGTTCCAGGCCGTCATGGGTCGAACGAAGGTTACTTTGGGCCACCAGTTGTTGTAATTCTCTTTTCTCCTTCTCTGAAAGGCGCCAAAGACTGGGTTCCAGTTTCTTTAGTGGCTGGTCACCACCTCCGGTACTCAAGGACTCCGAAAATTTTATGTCCTCGGGACTTAAAGTTCGGCCTATCTGGCCGCCGCCTAAGCCTTTTTCGTCTAGAAGCTGGAAAAGAGACCTGATCGTCGCGGGTTCGGTAGTCTGAATTTCCCCGCCCCCGCCCAGTCCGGCAGTCTGGCCGGGGGTTGACACCACCTTTAAGGCGGTTATGTCGGTTAAAGGATCAATATCCCAAAATTCGTTGGCTGTTTTGTACTTGACGTTCTGGAAATCGGCTCCCCACATGGCCGTAACCAGATCATCGTCATCATCTTCCTTTACCAGGCGGAAGCGGTTTAAAAGATCAATAAAACCCAGCATTTCCTTCAATTCCAGGCCTTCTAAAAATTCTATCCACTGAATACCGTCCCGGAAGAGCGGAAAGACGATGTTCTGCTCACCTGGCCGATCCTGATGAACGATCTGCCCCTGGAAAATGAGGCTGTTGAAATCCACAAACAGTTTTAATGATTCCTGCTCCTCTAAAAATCCAAAAAGCCAGCGATAAGTGGAAGTCAGAGAATCCTGACGGATTGGGCTGTTTTCCGGGTACAGGGCACAGTTTTTGATCGTGACTATTAAACTCTGAAGGCCGGTTCGAACCTGAGCCTCAAGATCGGCCAGAGCCGATGGGGCTAGCTGGTCTGGTTTAGCGTCCTGGGCCATTACTGGAACCCTCCGGATTGACTGGAATAGAAGAGATTTATCAAAAACTGGGCCTTTGATAAAGATTATTGGTCAGTATTTGACTTTATACCCAGTCTAAAATATCACTTTTTGACCCGATAACAAAGCTCCTTCCCTCCTCCCCTCTGACTTCAGGCTGGCTTTATTCAGGCCCTAAAAGGGCGGACCAGCCATATTTCCTGCTTTACAAATTAATCCTGAAAAAATACGGACGCCATAAATTTTCTGGCGGAAACCACTTTTTATAAATTTGGAGGGCTGCCTCTGTGTGGGATTCAGATGCCCTTGGATTTTGAAAAGTTAACCTGGAACTCTTACCCAGTGGTGGAACTGCCAATTTAATTTTTCAGAATAAAACAACATAATTATAAATAATATTGTTAAACCGTATAAAGAAAATAATTGGTTCTTCTCAGATTTACGATCACTCCTTTATTATACACCTTGTGTCTTAGGTGACGTTTTTCAGGCTTTAAGTGTCGGAGGTCTGGTAAAATATTAAACACAAAGCACCCTGCCACCCTGCCTGGGAGGCGGAGAAAGTTTAAATCAATCTTTTAACCATATTTTTAATGTCTTATTCTTTTACACAGAGGTTAAAAATGAATAATAGTATGTTATATCATACTTGGGGTGCCAAAGGTTTTAATGCAGGGCGAACTTGGTATACAAAGGAGGGAACATTCATACGGCTTGACCCTCAAAAACGCCTCTATGTCTGTCCAATTTGCGGCTCTAAAGAAGTCACAGCACGAGGATCTATTGACCGCACCATTAAAACGCTGCCTGTAGGTTTCAGGGAAGAATGTTTTTTTGTCAGATTCGTGTTGTCAAGGTGTTTTGTCCAATTTCCCGAAAAAAAATATATAATCCCCGCAAAGCCTATTCTTAAGCCTTGTGGGGATTGATGTTGTTTGCATTAACTGGGCGGTATTTTGTTTATATAACGTTCCGGCTGTTTACGACGTTTCGGCGGCCCTGGAAATGCTCCGCATTACCAGGGCCGCCGAAACGTGGGTGAAGTGGAGCGTGGGAAGCGTAGCCTACCTAGCGAAACGGAACCCCGAGCCGCCGTAAGGCGGCGAAGCGTAAACAGTCCTGTTATGCGCCGTTTGTCCGTACTCCATTATTTTTTATATATTTATACATCTATATTGATAATATATTTGTATATATTATTGAAACTATTGTAAATATTGCAACAAATTTAGTAAAAAATTAATCGCTTGTTATATTCTCAATTTGTTTCCATTTATCCTGAATATTTTCTTCTCCATCAAAATAATTTAATTGACTGTTTTTATCAAATATCTCGTCTGATTTTGATTGCATAAGGTTAATTTTATTCGAGTCGGGATATTCACATACATCGAAACCGATAAATGTTCTTATATCCAAATAAACACAAGGTTCTTTCATATGATTGTACAGTTGATGTGCTCCTGTTTCGCCAGTCTCAAAAAATATCAAATCGCCATTTTCGACGGTTTCTAATCCTTCCGGGGTTCTTAACGTGGCAGAACCTGAAATTATCATAAACAATTCTTCCCCAAATCTGTGAAAATGGTATGGACAGTTGTATTGTCCCGGATTTAACTGCCGTAAATCGAAAAATAAATTTTGAGAATTTATTCCTTTTTTATTTATCGAAACATCGGAACACAACCTGAAATTGTCTATTTTGTTGGGTTCTTCCTTAAATTCCCGTTGAGCTGATTTTAGAATTGTTGCCATAATATTACTCCTACTTTATAATGTACCGTCACAAACCGGTATTTTTTCATAATATATTAAACCATCTTCTTCTGTCAATGGTGTTTTGAATATTTTACAAAAATTTTGGTTCTTCTCAGATTTGCGATCACTCCTTTATTTTACACCTTGTGTCTTAGGTGACGTTTTTCTGGCCTTAAGTGCAGGAGGTCTGGTAAAATATTAAACACAAAGCACCCTGCCACCCTGTGAGGCGGAGAAAGTTTAAATCAATCTTTTAACCATATTTTTAATGTATTATTCTTTTACACAGAGGTTAAAAATGAATAATAGCATGTTATATCATACTTGGGGCGCCAAAGGTTTTAATGCAGGGCGAACTTGGTGGTATACAAAAGAGGGAACATTCATACGGCTTGACCATCAAAAACGCCTCTGTGTCTGTCCAATTTGCGGCTCTAAAGAAGTCACAACACGAGGATCTATTGACCGCACCATCCATTAAAACGCTGCCTGTAGGTTTCAGGGAAGAATGTTTTTTTGTTGTCAATGTACCCCGTTTACACTGCCGTTCATGTGACGGTCTTCACTATTTAGACATTAAAATTGCTGAACAGCGTAAATCATATACCAAACAACTGGCTAATCTAATAATATTATTCTGTATTGCTGCTATTTCTGATATAGCTGGCCTGCTTAGGATGAATTGGGCTGCTATTAAAGATGTTGTTAAGTTTTTTTTACATAAAAAGTTTAGTAAACCTGATCTTAGT
>JAISEL010000115.1 GCA_031264185.1 Deltaproteobacteria bacterium | reverse complement strand
AATAAAACTGAAAGGAGAATGCCAACTGGCAGCAATGGCTAAGGAAGAGTACCGCTTGCTGAACCGCATCCAGTTGTGAGGGAGGTGGTTTAAGGCAAGATGGGTTTCCATGCAAAAATAATGTAGCCCTAAAAAAAACCGGGAATTACGGGTTATGTAATTGCTGGGAAAATTTTTGAGGATATGGGATATTAGGATATGGAATATAGTAAGCAAGCCAATATTAGAACATCCGGTCAAATGCTTCTACGTATGGGGTTAAACGCAAAAGATGGCATCCAAAATCAGTTTAAAAAAAGATTATGTTGAATTTAGATAAAAATGATAACGTAATTGGTTCTAATTAATATTATTTTACTGGCTATAAGCATGTATTTATGTATTAATATTCAGTATTTTAAGATTGCTGCACTGTCAGGCCTGACAAAAAAATTAATAGAAAAAATAGTGTAGTGAAAAAATATTCGGGAATTTCAGGCTAAATATTTCTGTTTTTTCTGACTCATGTATCCCTATATTGAAATAGCCAAGTACTTTTCAGTACCCAGATCAGGGGCATTTGATCTTCATCAGCCAGTCTCAATAATCACTCCCTTAGTGAAAAAATAATTCTGGTCTCCAGGAACATCGACAAAAGCAGATTATATATGCAATCCGTATGACGATGAAAACCTTATCCTCTGTCTGGAGACAAAGAACTATCAAATTTTAAATAAAAGCGTTGATTCAGGTTAAATTAGTTTAAAATTTGCTCTATTTCATCAATGCTCAGTCCTACAACAGAACTAATAGTAGGCAGATCAAAGTTGTTGATCTTCATTTTGAAAACACTTTTTACGAGCTTAACTCTGGCTTCAGCCTTAGTTTTTTCAGTTTCGGCTTCGGCTTTAGCTTCAGCGATTTCGGCCTTAGCTTTAGCTTCAGCGACTTCGGCCCTGACTTCAGCAGCTTCGATTTTAGCTTCAGCGGCCGAATACTTTCCGCCAGTTATATAATCCGCTAATTCTATCATAGTTGCTTCCCCGCCCAAAAGGCAACTAATCTCGTCTAATTTAAGATAAGAGCGAGTTGAACCCAAAATTAAAGCGAGAGCATTTTTTTGGGAAACGTCCTTAAATAAGGATTTCCCCAATGACACAATTTCCCGGCAGAACTCTTTACGATCTCCGCTAACCCGCCCTAAAGGGGCTAAGATTAATTTTACCGCTTGATCTTCAGAAAGAGCAAGGCTGGGGTTTAAGGCGAAATTCCGGCTTATTTCAGCCAGTATTTCACTTCACTGCCGTTAATCACACTGCCCAGTGATATTTGTTCTATTGAGTACAGAAGACTTCCTTTATCTGTAAAAATACTGGCCGGAATCTTGACGGTGTCAGGATAAACCACGACAGTGCGAACTGAATAAACGGCGTCTGACTTGGATTTGACGGTATGCGTATATGCCAAATGCGCGACATACAGCATATACCTGGGCAAGTCTTTTGTTTCCCCGGAACTGTCAAACTCCAGATCCAAAATGACGTTATTATCCAGTAGATATACTTTATCCGGCTTATAGTCAAAAGACATATATTCAGGAATTTCACTTGGCATTGGTGTAAAAACTTTATTTTTACTATCAATAATATTAAGAAGGTTAAAAAAAGGATCCCGGTAGCTGTCAGACAAATTCTTAAGAAGGATGTCCTTGTTTTGGTAATGAATTTTAACATTTTAATGGTTATTATTTGATATAAAATTACTTTATCAGTTAAATAAAAAATAATTATATAATAAAATAAAGATCAAATTAATAGTCTATAATTAGTGATATAAAATAAATTATTTAGAATTAATTTTCTAATTCACAATATTTACATAAAATTTATATTTAATATCATTTTTTTTAGATTGAAATCTATTTATTTATTAAAAAATAGACATATAAGTCCTATAATTATACTGAGGTGCAAAAATATTAGGCTATGACCAGAGTCATCATTTCCAACTTTGTTTTACAGTTGATTCAAAAATAGTCAAGAGGAAAGGCAGGGGTGGGGAATAAATTGGTGCCTTCGCAAACTGTCAGGAGGCCAGGGCTTCACCCTCAGGTCATGAATCAGGCCTTCAGCTATCTATGGCATGGTACGCCAATATGAACATGGACAGCAAAATGCCGAAAAAGGCGGTATGCTGGCTGACTCACTGTAAAATATGCTATATGTGTATTATTGCAATTATTAACAAGTATATTTATCTTTTCAGTCAATTATTCCACTGAATTAAAAGTTCGCCGTCTGACTCCGGAGTCTGTGAGTTCACGAAACCATCATCCCACCGGTAATCCGAAGTTTCGGATTACCGTTGGGATGAGAGCTGAGGGTGGTCAAGGCCCGGCTAAAAGTCTCTGGAGGTTTTAGAAACAGGGAATGCGCCGAAATTTTTTGTCTGATTTATTACTGTCTCAGCCTATGCATTATCAGATTTTAGCTTTTCCTGGCGGTTACGGGCTTTAAGGTCTGTTTTTTGATTTTTATTGAAGCCAAATTTTCGGCTTTCGTCCCGTAAGCCTTGAGCGAAGATGGTTCGGGTTTGAGGATTTCGATGACTCAGAAGGCTTGGGTGACGTGACCATAAAGGGCTCTTGTTATATGACTCGGACAATGCTGAGGGGGCTAATGGGTTCGGATAAGAATCGTTGTTCAACGAACTCCAATTTAACTCTGTTTAGCCAGGAATTAGTTGACAAAATAAAGATTATCAGCTACTAATATTTCAGCTATTTGATTTAGCTATTTATGCCGGTCAGGCGGCATTTTAGCTAACTAAATTAACCTAAAATACCCCTCATCATGGCCAGAGCCCCCAGACCTTCGGCCGGGGAACATAATTAAAATCATTATCTAGTACTGTGTCCAAAAAATGGATAAAGATGTAGTTATATGGCCATAAAAATCCTCGAATGCCTGAATATTGGCCTTCATTATCCGGGAAATAATTACTTCACCTTAAAAGATATAAATTTTGCGGTTGAGGCCGACCAAATTGTAGCTCTTTTGGGGGAATCCGGCTGCGGTAAGACCTCATTATTAAATGTGGCCAGCGGTTTGATACCGGCTACCTCCGGTCAGGTCCTTTTTAAAGGCCAGCCCATTACGACCACTCCCAACGGCGTTTCGGTGGTTTTTCAGGACGCCTGCCTTCTGCCCTGGCTGAATGTGGCCAAAAATGTGGCTTTCGGTTTGGGTTTTAAATCTCTTTATGTTCCTAAAACTGAAAGAAACTGCCGGGTTGAAGCGGCTTTAAAGGAGGTGGGACTCCTGGATGCGGCCGACAAATATCCGGCTGCTTTGTCCGGTGGCATGGCTCAAAGGGTATCATTGGCCAGGACTTTGGTCCGGCGGTCGGAACTGAGTTTTTTAGATGAACCCTTCTCTTCTTTAGACGCCATCACCCGGCGCTCCATGCAGCAGTTGCTTTTGAATCTCTTGAGGGCCCACCGCAGTTCGGCTCTTTTGGTCACCCATGATCTAGACGAAGCTCTGGCCTTGGCCGATCGCCTTATTCTGATAGGCCGGGAGGCCGGGGGCACTAAACTGGCCGACTGGGATTTAAACTCCTCTTTAGGAACTACCGGCTCACCGGCTGCTCCGAATTTGCGCCTGACCGCCGATCATTTTTTTCAGGCACTCCGGGCGGAAATCTCCGGCCGTCTGTCGGCCGATTTAACGGATTAAGAAATTTGTCCCAAAAATTACTTCAGAAAAAGGATGGAACCATTATGGGTTTTAAGCTTGACCTAACCAGACGGGAATTTTTGCGCCTTTCGGCCTTGCTGACCGGCGGGGCAGTCGTGGCAGGGGCCGGCCGGAGTCTGGCAGCAGCCGACGGCGACCAAACTGTCCGCATAGGTTACTTGCCTATAACTGACAGTGCCCCCTTACTCATTGCGCACGCCAACGGGCTTTTTGAGGCCGAGGGATTGGCACCCGAAAAACCCCGTCTTTTCAGGTCCTGGTCGCAAGTTGTCGAAAGCTTTATGGCCGAACAGATAAACGTCGTCCATCTTCTTTCTCCAATTACGGTTTTTGCCAGGTATGGGTCAAAATTCCCGGGTAAAATAACCGCCTGGAACCATATGGCCGGTTCCGCTTTGACTGTGGCGCCGGAGATCAACAGTGTGTCCGAGTTAGGCGGACAGAAGGTGGCCATTCCTTTTTGGTACAGCATTCACAATGTGGTTTTGCAGATGCTTTTAAGGAAAGCCGGTCTTAAGCTTCTTACCCAGCCCGCAGACAAACCGGCCCCGGACGAGGTCAGCCTGGTAGTCATGGCCCCGGCCGACATGGGTCCGGCTCTGGCCCAGAAATCTATTGCCGGTTTTATAGTGGCCGAGCCTTTTAACGCCGCCGCGGAACTTAAAAACATCGGCAAAGTCCTGAGGTTTACCGGCGATGTCTGGAATAATCACGCCTGCTGCGTCGTTTTTCAACACCAAAAAGATCTGGAGCAAAGGCCGGAGTGGGCTCAAAAAGTGGTCAATGCCGTGGTTAAAGCTCAGTTGTGGATCCGGGCTAACCGGGTCCAATCGGCGGCCGTTTTAGCCGATGACGGACCGGGCGCCTATACTCCCTTTCCAAAACAGGTTTTGGACCGGGTTTTAAACGAAGATAAAAAGCTGGAAGACGGGTATTTCGCCAGCGGTGCCAACCGGCACCGGGATTGGAATCATGAGAGAATTGATTTTCAGCCTTATCCCTATCCTTCTTATACCAAAGCTCTCGTTCGGGCCCTCAAGGAAACCGTGATGGAAGGCGATACGGGCTTTTTGTCTGAATTGGATCCTGATTTTGCGGCTCAAGATCTTGTGGACGATCGTTTTGTGATTGAGGCAGTTAAAGCGGTCGGCGGTCTGGAGGCTTTTGGCCTGAGCCCCGGTTTTGACAGGACAGAATTGATCGAGGCCTGATTGAGAGGTTCAGGGTGCATTTAAAGTGTATTTAGTGGAGATCTTTTATCGGACGGCCTAAAGGTTTGGTTTTAGGGAGAGGAAAATGAGCCGGGGCAGGCCGGAAAAAAAGCGAACAAGTGTCCTGAGCTGTTACTTCTGGCCTCTTTTGGGGCTCATAGGACTGTTTTTTTGGTGGTGGCTGGCCGTGAGGCTCTTAAGGGCAAGTGTCCCCATGGCCGCCTACTTTGCCCCGGAAGAGGCCTGGCACTCGGCGGTCCGGCTTCTGAGCCGGGGCATTTTGGTCCGCCATGCTCTGGACAGTCTAAGGCGGGTTCTGGTGGGTTTAAGCCTGGCTCTGGCCTTTGGTCTGCCTTTGGGGCTTTTGGTGGGCGGGATAAGGGCTTTTGATCGGGCTACGGGTTTGGTCTTTCAGCTCTTGCGTATGGTTTCGCCTCTTTCTTGGATGCCTTTGGCGGTCATGTTTCTGGGCATAGGCGATGCTCCGGTCTATTTTCTGCTGGCCCTGGCCGGAGTCTGGCCCATTATTTTAAATACAGCGGCCGGAGTGGCGGCTATTGACCCAAAGTGGCTTAATCTGGCCAAGAGCCTGTCGGCAAACCGCCGGGAAGTGTACCGGTATATCATTTTGCCTGGCATTTTAGATCACCTCCTGACCGGTCTGAGGCTGGCCATAGGAGTTATTTGGATTGTTTTGGTGCCGGCCGAAATGCTGGGCGTCCAGGCTGGCTTGGGCTACTTTATATTAGACGCCCGGGATCGGATGGAGTACGGCGATCTGGTGGTGGCCATACTGGTCATAGGTCTTTTGGGGGCAACATTAGACGGGGCCGCCCGTCGGCTACGCCTAAAATGGCTGCCCGGCTGAGCTGCTGGGATGATATTTTAAACCTTGTTTTTGTCTTTTTCTCCTGCTTCCAATAATTCGAATCATGATTACAGTATGAATTTTATCTGATTGCTTAAGCCCGGATTGTCCGAACAGTTGACGGAGCCCAAATAACAGGAGCTTTCGGTTTTTAGGCGGCCGGAAGTTTCCCGGACGCCCGAGTGCTTTTGGAAATGTTTGAATTTCAGCATTTTGCCAGAAATGTAAGTTTATTTCTTGACATGAAACTGGCCCTGTTTTATAATTTGGCCTCAAAATGTCTGCCATTAGAAATTGTTTAAATTACAGGCAAAATAATATTTATACTCCAATAACCTTTAATTTATTGCATTTAAATTTTAGAGTAATGTAATCTTTAATTTGCTGTATTTTTGATTTTAGTCGTCTCAGCCTGAGATTGTTATCCGGCCTGAAGCCAGAGCGTTTTATGTTCATATTTACCGGCATTGGCTGTTACGGTTTTCGGGGTCCAATTTAATGGCTCTGATTTTGGCCGGAAATGAGTTCAAGGGAACGGCGGCCCGGGCTCTGATTTGAAAGGAAAACCATGTCCGAAAAAGATACAAAGATTAGTGAACCGTCAGCTCACCACCATCATCATGAGCATGATGATACCGGCGCCGACTATCTTCAGGCGGTGGCCGAATACCGGCGCAGTTTTCCGGATAAAGCTCAGGTCATGGCCCAGACTCCCGATCCGGCCGTCAGGGAGATGCTGGTTTTTTTTGAGGAAAAGGGTCAGGAGACTGTCTTTGACCGTTTTGACCGGCAAAAGCCTCATTGCGCCTATGGTCTGGCCGGTTCCTGTTGCCGTAACTGTACCATAGGCCCATGCCGAATCACGGCGGCTAACCCCCGTGGAGTCTGCGGGGCCGATGCCGATTTAATAGCTGCCCGAGGTATGCTTCGGATGATTGCCGCCGGCACGGCCGCCCACGGAGCCAGAGGGCGGGAAGTCATGCTGGCCCTAAAAGCGGCAGGCGAGGGAATTTTGCCCATGAGTATCGCCGGTGCCGCAAAAACTGTAAATTCGGCCAAGGCCCTGGGCATTCCGACCGAAGGCCGGGATATTAAAGATGTGGCCCGGGATTTAGCCGATGTTCTTTTGGAGGATATTTCCCGGAGCGTACCCGGCACCCACAAAACTCTGGCTACTTTTGCTCCGCCCGAAAGAAAGAACGTCTGGCGGGACCTGGGTATTCTGCCCATCAGTTGCTACCATGAAGTCTTTGAGTCTTACCACCGCACCAATGTCGGCACGGACAGCGATTGGCGTAATATTATGCTCCAGTTTCACCGCTGCGGCCTGGCTTACGTTTTTTCCAGCGTTTTAGGTTCTTCCATAGCCATGGACAGCCTCCTTGGAATGCCGGAGCGCCGGAAGGTCCGCTGTAATCTGGGGGCCCTGCAAGAAGGCTACGTCAATATTGCCGTCCACGGCCATTCGCCGGTTCTGGTCAGTGAAATAGTCAGGCAGGGCCAGAGTGAGGAGCTGACGGCCCAAGCTCGCCAAAGCGGAGCCAAAGGTATAGCCTTCTACGGCATCTGCTGCTCCGGTCTTTCGGCTATGTACCGTTACGGCGGAGTTATTCCCCTGTCCAACGCCGTTGGGGCGGAACTGGTTCTTGGCACCGGCGCCTTGGATCTTTGGGTGGCCGATGTTCAGGATGTTTTTCCGTCAGTCATGGAGGTAGCCAGATGCTTTAAGACCGCAGTGGTGGTTACCAGTGATTCCGGCCGCCTGCCAGGGGCTGAGTTTTACGGTTACGACCACGACCACAGTAATTTTGACCAAACCAGGGAACTGGCCGCCAAAATTGTGACCAGGGGGATTGAAAGCTTCAAAGACCGCCGGGAACTGCCCAAAGGGCAGGTGCCCGCTTATGAGACCGAGGCGGAAACTGGCTTTTCGGTGGAGAACATAACGGCCCAGTGGGGTTCTTTAAAACCCGTGGTTGAGGCTTTAAAAAATCGCGATTTAGTCGGAGTTGTCAACTTAGTCGGCTGCAATAATCCTCGGGTCGTCTACGAAAAAGCCATCTATGAAGTCACAAAATATCTTATAGAGCATAACGTTCTGGTCCTGACCAACGGATGCGCGTCGTTTGTTTTGATGAAAATGGGCCTGTGCCAGAGTCAGGCCAAGGCCGGAGCAGGCCTGCGGAAATTTCTTGGTCCCGATTTGCCGCCGGTCTGGCATATGGGGGAATGCCTGGATAACGCCAGAGCCTCGGTATTTTTCCGGGCAGTCTCTGACACGGCTGGTTTGCCCATTAAAGATATGCCTCTGGCTTTTTCCAGCCCTGAGTGGGGGAATGAAAAGGGCGTGGCTGCGGCCACCGCCTTCCGGCTTTTTGGTCTTAATTCTTACCATTGTGTTCAGGCCCCTATTATGGCTTCTCCGGCTCTCCAAAATTATTTTACGATTGAAACCGAAAAAATGCTTGGCTCGCAGATGATCGTAGATATTGATCCTGTCAGTTTGGGGCGGAAAATAGTGACAGACCTTAAGGTCAGGCGCAATAATTTAATCTGATTTTAAGCCTTTTTTCGGGCTTCAGGTTTAAAATTCTCCGGCCGGGTCTAAACTTACAGGGGCCCGGCCGGTTTTTTGATCTGCTCAGGCCGGGCGCCAAATGACCAGAGAGCCGACCGGCGGCTCTGTTTTTCTGTCCAGGAAATTTTTAGATACTTTTGGGGCTGCTTTTTTGTTTGGGATGCGGCTGCGTAAACTGCACTAGAATTAAGGGTGAGTCCGTCACTGGGGCATGTCCCCCAGTTAGGCAAGCCCCTTTAATGAAAGGAGTAGTTACCACATTGACCACGGGCTATGAGCCGCTTATCTGTGGTTTTACGGCCTTATTTGTCCCGTGAGGGTGGAGGTGAAGCGTTATTACACCGGCGGATAATTATGATAAAAGAGTTTATCCTTTGTTTCTTCAGTCTTTAGCAGACTCAAAAATTTATGCAATTTCAATAGTCTATTTGTAGTATGGCTAGAAAATTATTATACCGTGATCAACTATAAATAATAAGGAGTATTTGATCTATCATAATTATCAGCCGAATTAATAGCAGCGGAAAATCAGGCTGGCCAATTGAGCGCCGAAATAAATCGACCGGAGTGCCGACGCTGTGCAAGTAAAAGGAAGGCTAAACCTCTGACAGCATTATTATTAAGTTGCTTTCAAGATTACCTGTATGCTGTATTTTTAGCCATGGAGGCGTTCTATGGCCAGAATTGCTGATTCTACTCAAGATGAGCTTGGCAAAGCCAGAGAACTTAGAGATGCCCATGAGAATGAGAGGGAATACAGGGCTGCCCTTATCGTTCTGTTAACAGCCGAGCGAGGCTTTACAGCGGAAGAAGCGGCCGATACCTTTGGTACTGACGTCTAGACTGTTTTTAATGGCATGGAAAGGATTCGGAATCCCCAGCCTGAAAATAAAAAGGAGTGGGGAGGCCGACACATCTGTCTGATGACAGTTGGGGCGGAAACGGAATTTCAGGTTGAATATTAAGAATAGGCCTAAGCCGGGCGCATAGTCACTGTGCCGGAGTTACACGTTGAACATAACAAGCGAGTTGGACGAGTCACCCCAAAATCCACTTTCTGCCGTCTGCTGAACCGGCATAATTGGCGGAAGGTTCTGCCGTCTGCTAGCCGACCAAAAGCAGATCCAGCAGTTCTGGATGAGTTCAAAAAATAACACTTAAAATGGAGACGGAAGAAGCTCTCCCATAAAACGAAAGGAATCTGCCCGTCTGTCTCATGTTTCAGGATGAAGCTAGGATTGGACGACTTTCTGGCCCTGGAAGGTGTTGGCCCTAGACGCCATACAGACCAACGGCACTTTTATAGCTGGTGCGCCAATGCAAGTATATTTTTGGAGCCGTTTGCCCTAATGTCGGTCATTTGGATTATTTGACAGCCGATGACATGAATACTGACAATATGTCACGCTTCTTAAAACAGGTCAGCAATTTCCGTCATAAAAAGTTAATCATCATAGTTCTTGACGGCGACAGTGCTCACACGGCTGAAGGTTTTGTCATTTCCTCGAATGTTTCATTGATTATTCTTCCTCCATATTCGCCGGAGCTTTAATCCGACGGAAAGGATTTGGAGTACAGTACAATGGGAAGAGACTATTTCTTCAAATAGATACTTCGACTCATTAAATGAGGCTAGTGGCAGACTGAGTAGCCTTGAAGAAATGAAAATAAACCGAAGCGCACTTAGAAGCTTGACATACTGGGATTGGATTAAGGGAATTTTTGAAGCAATTTAGAGCAATTTCCTATTATCTGTAATTCCCACCTTAGTTGTGACCACAAAAAGGGCCTAAAGCCTCAACTCTAACTTGGGTGGTATTTCCATCTTCAATATTTTTAATATCTCTTTTTGTTTAGCTGTAGGT
>JAISEL010000044.1 GCA_031264185.1 Deltaproteobacteria bacterium | reverse complement strand
TTCAGTCTTTAGCATACTCAAAAATTATGCAATTTCTATAGTCTATTTGTAGTATGGATAAAGAATTATTATACCGTAGATCATCTATAAATAATAAGGAATATTTGATCTATCATAATCCGTAATTCCCTGAATTTTTGTCGCTACACCAATTTTTTTAGTAATTTTTTTCTGACATATTTAGAATAAATTAGTGATTTTAGACAAGATAAAATTATTTAATAGATATAAAAAAGCATTAATTAGTGCACTAACTTAACCTATAAGTTTATATTATATTTTCATTGTCTTAAAAGCCTGCTTTCTTATTTACCAACGGCCAAACTAATTTTACAAGTTATTTAAAACCTTTATTTGTTACGACTGCCCTTAGGGCGACCTCTATTGCGTTTTCCAACCGGAACAGTCGTTGTATCTGCCTGGCGGTTAGCCCCAAGTTTTGATTTGTTGCGGCTGCCCTTAGGGCGACCTCTATTGCGTTTTCCTGTCGGGACAGACGTTGTTTCTGCCTGGCTGCTCTTAAGCTTTGATTTATTGCGGCTGCCTTTAGGGCGCCCTTTAGTTTGTTTCGTTTTACCTTCGGACTTGAGGGTTTCAGCTTTTTCCAAACGCCCTGATTGCACCATAAATGGCAGTTCAAGCCCCAACGTTTTTATTATTTCGCGATGTGAAGGAAGAGGTTCCTGAATTACTTTAACACCTTCCGGATATACCTTAACATGTAATCTTGACAAATTATGTAAAGCGCCAAAAGTACATTCTTTAGATTTTGACAATCTATTGTTTATGAGCATATAAACTATAGTTGACATAAAAGAAACTAATAAGTGCCCTTCAAGGGCTTCTTTTGAATGAACACGCAGCGGCAATAGATTTGCCATGTTTTTAGCAGTATCAAATATTTGTTCTATATGCTGTCTGGCATAGTAAAGTCCTAAAACTTCATTTGTATCATAGTCATTGCTAGATAAAATGATAAATTTCCCAAAAAATTTTATTTTATTGTTAATAGTATCATTATCACTCTTATCTTTTATCGCTTTTAATAGACTTCTATTGCCTTCATCTCCGCCTATTGAAATATCATGAAATAAATATGCATAAAATATCTTATTATATAGCGTAATAATAATTTTTTTAGCAAATAATGCTCTATTCTTGTATTTAATAAGGTATTTGCTGTCTATAAGATCATTTCCGTGTTCATTTACGATCTCCTTAAAAATTGCCCTATTAGGAATCATTCTGACCATAAATGGAATTTTAGCTGATGTTAATTCAGTAATATTTTCTTCACAATAGTAACCAGCATCCATTATTATATATTCAACATTAATATTATAAGCTTTTAACTCTTGCAGTGTAATAATAAGAGTATTATTATCTATAATATTCCCAGAAATATATCTAAAATAAATCGGCATTCCAGAACTGCGATCTGCAACATATATCAAACGTATTTCATGACTTATAATGCCATTATGATTGTTTACTGCTGTTTCATCAATTTTAATATCGTTTGGCAGACCTGTACTGTCAATAAGAACAGGACACGACATTTGACGGCTGACACGGTCGTTTCTCATCATATAGTCCAGATACATCCTAAAAAAGTTTCTTACAATATATTCCTGACCAAGAACAGGCAAAAAAAGACTTATTTTCTGAGATTTCAAGCAGGCATTGGGATAAATTATCTTGGCATATGAACGGCAGTACCAGTTAAAGGCATCTTTATACGGCCCGTCTTTCTGCATTGTCCTGAAGGCAGCCAGTGCGTAAATAGTGTCCTTAGACTCAGGAAAAATGTTATTCAGGACTTTATCAAATCCTGTCTGCTTTACAATTTCATCAAACACCCAGACGTCACCAAAATCCAATATTTCATCCTTTTGAGTGTACATAGCTTGAATGATACGACTGGAGTCATCCATTTGAACCTCTTCATATCCAGCATCTAAAGTGTACTTGAACAGACCGCGTTCACGGCTTATAAAATAGCCTTTTTCCCTATCCACTACTTTACCGAGATAAATGATCTTATGGGAAACAGACTCTCCTTTACGGACAGTATCTGTATAGTGGTAACCAAAATCCCCGCTTTTCTTTTCAAGGATACGAATATGACCTGCAAGAGGAGTTGTCATGCTTTGCCTGTTAATGCCTCGCGCAATTGTTACTTCGCCGTCCGGCTCCGGAGGAGGCTCGGAATGAGGTGAATTATTGCGGTCATTATTTTGGTCCGGGGCGCTTATATTGTCTTCCATCGGGTACCATTTTTTTATATAGCGTTAAAATAAGGTCGCTACATTAAAATCATTATGAGGGGAAAATCTAAGAAAGTCAAGAGAATTTGTAATTTTTTTCTTGACTGCAATTAAATGTTAAATTGACTCTTTAACTAGATTTTAACTCATTAAAATTAACTAATCACTCTCATTAAATCTATTTAAATCATAAAAATTTATTTAATTTTTTTTACACATTTTTTTGCTGTAAAAACGAAACTTATAGCCGCATTTATTAATTTTAGACATAAATAAATATTTAGACTGACGGCAAATTTTTTATTATTCCGACCTGTCAATTGGATAAAACTTAATAATTACTGGATGTTAACAAAAAAAATTAGATTAAACCAGGGGAAAAATTGTAGCGACAAAAAAACAGGGAATTACGGATAATTATCCACCGAGTTAATAATATAAAAAAGTGCCGATCGGGCTGTCCCTTTTTGAGGTAATTAGCCGGTGCAAGTATATTTGCGCCGGCAAGATCGAGCATTCATTACCGGCAAATCGGGGGCAGGACGCCATCTTTTCTTCCTCGGCCACGCTGGTTCGCCAAGTTCTCCCGGCTAGTTCCCTGAACAAATATTTTGACTTTGACCGTAAAAAAAAACAGTATGATAAATGCAGTAAGATTATGGGTGAAATGTGCCTGGAATTTTTAAGATATTCTGACTAAGCGGCGTTCTGACCAAAAGGTGTATTTTACCCGGGAGCCTTTCGGATCACAGGTTTTTGAATTCTCTGAGCCGTTGAATTCACTCAAATTACGTCAATAGACTTGTCAGTGAAATGATAAATAAAATCAGCCGGTCAGCCTTATAACCTAACAGGCTCATAGATAAGCAGGTCATGAAAGATATTCCCACCGGCAGGCAGACGTTTAAAGCTTCAATTGAAGCCGGGTATGTTTACGCCGGCAAGACCGGCTTTTTGCCTCCGCTCATAAAAAAGTTTGCCGTTTTCCTGTCCCGCCCGAGAAGGTCCGGCAACTCTCTTCTGCCAAGTACATTGAAATTTCTCTTCGAAGGCGGGGCGGAACTGTTTAAGGGCCTCAAAATAATGGACCAGGGATTTCAGTTTAAAATATCCCGTAATTTACCTGAGCACGGCCATGGCCAGCAGTTCACCGGAAAAATTATCAGAAGATCTGCTGTACAGGCTTCAGCGGATCGCCGAAAAATTCTGGATTAATTTAAACGCTCCCTCTCCTGGCGCTGCCCTGGAAACGCTCACTGCCTCCATCCATGATTATCCGGACGAAAAGGCGGTCGTTTTAGTTGATGAATATGACTGCCCTGTGAATCACAATGCTGATGATCCACCTTTGATGGTGGCCGACAGTAAAATCCTGGGCGATTTTTACGTATCTTTAATGAACATTGATTCCTGCCTCAGGTTTGTGTTCGTGACCGGGGTGACGCGCTGCGCCATGATGGATTTGCCGGCCGGACTCAACAGTCTCAGCGGCATCAGTTTAAATTCCCAGTACGCCGCCGTTTGCGGATTTACCCCGGAAGAATCTGACCTCTATTTCCGGGACCACTGTAAATCCTTACTTGAAAAACAGGATCTTCAGGATTATCCGAAGCCCCAGGACGCGGCCGCTGGCAAGCTGAAGAATAAAATTTTAACCTGGTACGACGGTTGCACCTGGGACGGAAAGACCAAAGTCCTCAATTCCTGTTCCATTAACAGTTTATTTGATCAGGGCGAATTTTAGCCTTACCGGGAGCTGACAGTTCCTTCCGCCGGTTTTACTGCCAGTCTGGTCAAAAGGCAGACTCTGGGATTTCACCAAAGACAAAATGTCAGGCTGTGAAGAAAGTCAGTTCACTAATAATCTGCCGGGAGTTCCGGTCAGCCCTGTCCCCTTTTTGTTCCAGACAGGCTGTCTGACCATAGATAAAATTACTAAAATTAAGCGTAAAAGTTTTTTTACGGTGTTGAGATTGATTTAGAAAATAAATTTTACTTATTTATAACACCAAATAATGAATTAAAAACTATATTTGCTCATTTATTAAATAATATCTTATTTAGATTATTAATAAAAGATAAGAATAATGAATTAAACAGCTTTATAGCGGCCGTCAGTTCCAAAAATTTAAAGGAACTGACCGGTATTGTCAGTCCGGTTTATTCCCAGGTCCCATCCGGCCTGCACACGGAAAAGGAGTCTTTTTACCGCAGCCTGCTTGCGGCTTATATTCCGGGGCTGGGTTTTGAGGTAAAATCGGAAGATTCCGGTTCCGGCGGCTGTCGTCTTGAGCTTCTGGTGAAAACGAATCAGGATGTCCGGGTGGTCATGGAACTCAAATATTCCCATGATCCGACTAAAAAAGCTGGGAAGGAGCTAGGCTCACTGACCGGGCAGGCCCTTAAGGCGATCCAGGATAAAGGGCATGACCGGCAGTACAGGCAAACCGGTCAGAAAGCTGTCAATGCCGGCATGGGCGTTTTCCTTAAAGGGCAGGTGAAGGCTGCATTCGGAGGGGGAAAAGAGCCGGAAAGATCCGCCTCCCGGCGTAAGCAGGCCGCAAAGGCCGGAAACCAGCAGCCTCTGAGCTGAGGGGTAAAGGCGTCTCGGTTTGTGCCGATCAATCCGAGCATCTGAGGTCGTGACTTGGCGTTTATCCAGGTGATCTTACTGTTCATGTCTCCAGGCCAGGCGTTAGCCTTAAGCCGCATTGTATCCCTGCCGGGAATACGCCGTTTCGAAACCGGCTCGTGATGAGCGCTAAGTTCTGCTTTCAGGGTGCCAGGGCAGGCGGATCCTGACATAAAAGCAGCGGCCGGTTACAGGAAAGCAACCGAATTTTACCGTCAGTACGCTGTTTAGAGATACCGGCCGTTTAATTCTAAAACAGAAGCGTCCGTAAAACCCTGCCTGTACTGGCTTAAGCCAGTTCGGGGATATCAGTCAGCTTCAGATCGCCTTTAAAGACTGTGGTGGCCCGGCCGGTAAAAGAGATCTGGGCGGGACTTAAAAGTTCCAAAGACACCAGCCCGCCCCGCTGGGACATCTGGCGGCAGACGAGGCGCTTTTTCTGTAAAAGCCGGCCCCACTGGGGGGCTAAGGAACGATGGATATTACCGCTGACATGCTCTTCATTGACACCCAGTAAAGGCAGAAAGCACCTCAGGAAGTAATCACTGTCCGGCTTTAGGGACTGGGCCGTCACGGCTAAACCTGCGGCCTGGGTCTTAGTCAGTTCGTAATGATTTACTTCGGTCGCTTTAATGAGCTCCGGTTTTTCCAGAGCTAAAATAATGACTTTCTGGGGACTTAGAGCGGCCCAGGCCACCTGACCGGGCTGATAGTTCAGAAGGGTCCGGAACTGGTCTAAACGGACCTGATCTAACTTGGTCAGAAGCTGGGAGGCGGCGGTTAAAGTAACGGCTCCGGTTTGGTCAGTATTCGCCACGATCTGACCTTCCTGGGTCAGAAAGAGCAGATCTTTAGCTACCGGGAAAAGGCCCAGTTCATAGATTAAATGGGCCCCGGCCAGGCAGGCGTGGACCGACAGAGGTATTTCCTGGGTCTGGGAGAAAAAGCGCAGCCCAAAGGACTGATTATTGAGCAGGACAAATAAAGTCTCCTGGGTCTCCAGCTCGGAGGCCAGAGAAATCATATACGATCTCTCCAGGGGATTTCGGAGAAAAATGACCCCGGTCGGGGAACCGGTAAAAGGACCGTCCACAAAGGCGTCAACCAGAAATATTTTTCTTATCATATCTGCCCGCTGTTTCTAAAACCTTAAAGACGGTCACCCGCCGTCCGGCTTTAAATCCCGCTGATTTAAAGCCTTATGAATCCAGCCGTGCCTGTAAAGGCCTGTCCGGCAGTCCCTGAACCGGAACCCGGCGGCCCAAAGAGCGCTCAATGGCCGCCCAGGCCAGGTTGTAGTTGTAGAGAGCCTGGTAATGTTCGTACTGGGCCTCGCTGTAACGGGTCTGGGCATCCAAAACTTCGGTGTTCGTGGCCACCTGTTCCTGATACCTTTCGGTGACCATCCGCAGATCTTCGGCCGCCGATTCCACGGCTTTGGCCGAAACATCAATATTGCGGCCGGCCGAAATGAGGCTCTGGTAGTTGCTGGTGATTTCCAGTTTCGTATTGTCCTCCAGGCTGGTTAAAGTGTTGACGGCCCGGTTTAACTCAACTTTGCTGATTTCCACAGCCGCTTTGGTTTTGCCCCATTCCCAGAGATTAAAGCTGGCCACAGCGGCAATGTTCCAGGACGTGGAGTTGGAGCTCCAGCCGCCGGAAGCCCGGCCGGTATTGCCGGTTGAGTTATTGTTGTAAGTGACCTGGATCTGGGGGTAAAGCTGGGAACGGGCCAGATCGACCCCTTTGGCTCCCTGTTCGACCTGATTGCGGCCCAAAAGGATTTCCGGGTTGTCGTTTAAGCCGATGTTCATGCAAAAATCCATGGTCAGGGGGAACTTATAGTATTTCAGCTCATCGGTGATTTTAAGGTCAGCGTCCACAGGCTGCCTTAACAGGATATTCATCCTGGCTCTGTTGACCACCAGATTCCGGCCCTGGGTGGTTTCTTCCTGCTGGGCTTTAGCCAGTTCCACCTCGGCTTCCAGGACCTGATTGCGGGGCACCATACCCACTTCAAAAAAATTCTGGGCCACGTTTAAATGGCTTCTTAAGTTAATGACCGATGTTTTGGCCACATTCAAGGCTTTTTCCGTGGCCAGAATGCTGAAATAAGCCTGCTTGACGGCCAGTAAAAGATCTTCCCTGGCCTGGGTCTTGGCTATTTCGGCCGCCGCCACTCCCAGCTGGGACAAGAGATAATTGGCCGCGTTCCGGCCGCCGGTGAACAGGGGCTGAGTGATCTGAGTCTGCCAGGAGTACTGCTTCCGGCCGGACTGAGCCGGGACCTGAGCTCTGTCCCCGTAATAATTCATCCCGTAACTCATGCCCACAGCGGGCAGAAAATCGGTAATGGCCTGCCAGCGGGTCCACATGGCGCCTACATAGCCTTGTTCGGCGCTGTCCAGAGAGGGGCTGACTTTCCGGGCGATTTCCAGACATTCATCTAAAGTCAGAGGTCCCCGGTGGGGCAGAGGCGGCACTTTAATATTACTGATGGCCTCTTCGGAGGCTTTATCTCCGATGGTCGCCTCCCCGAAGATAGTCTCCGGCGAAGGGCTTTCGGCCATAAAAGGCTTCCCGATGACCTGACGGGCGGGATCGGCGCAACCAGACAAAAAAAGCCCGCTCAGGCTCAGGCCAAGAAAAACAGAGCCTAAAATTACATGTTTCAGCATATTCACACATATCCCCAAAGGATACCTCCGGCCTGGACCAAAGGCTTGGTTAGTTATTCCGGACAAACTTAATACAGTCTTATCTTAAAAATACCAGAAACATCTACTGAACGTCAGAATAGCCGCCCCCGCCCCGGGGCCGGGGTGTTCTTCTGGTCCTGGCCGGGCGGTCGGCCGAACGGCTTCCGGAAGATCGGCCGGAATTGCTGTCGTAGGAAGACCGGCTGCCGGAACCGGACGTACTGCCTTTGAAGGGCGTATACCTGGCCTCGGCCTCGGGCAGGAAGTTTTTGATATTCTGAATCCTGGTCCGGTCAGCCGGGTGAGTGGACAAAAATTCCATAGGGGAGCTGCCGCCTTTATTTTGCGACATCCTCTCCCAAAAACCGACCGCTTCCTTGGGATCATAGCCGGCTATGGCCATTAAGCTTAAGCCGATGCGGTCGGCTTCGGCTTCGTGGGTCCGGGAGAAAGGCAGTAATACCCCCACCTGGCTGCCCAGACCGTAAGCCGTCATGACTACGTCGGAGGTGACCTGGGAGGCTCCGCCCAGACCTAAGCCGATATCCAGAATAGTGGCCCCCAGACCGGCCATCATCTGCTGGCTGGCTCTTTCGGCGCCGTGGTGGGCTATGGCGTGGGCCACCTCATGACCGATAACTGTGGCCAGACCGGCTTCCCCCTGACAGACGGGCAGGATGCCGGAATAGACGGCCACCTTGCCGCCGGGCAGGCAGAAAGCGTTGGCCTCGGGGGAATCAATGAGATTAAATTCCCACCGGTAATTGGCAATCTCCCCTTGGCGGTTGTACTGGGCCAAATATTTTTCAGCCGCCATTTTGATGCGTTCGCCCACTCTCCGGACCATCTGAGTGCTTTTGGCGTCTTTGGACAGCTTTTCTTCCTTTAAGATCTGCTGATACTGGCGGGCGGCCACCGCCGCCAGCTCGCCTTCGGACACGAGACTTAACTGAGAGCGGTTCGTTCCGGCCACATTGGCGCAGGCCGAGGCCATGACTAGAAGGATAAGGGCCAAACAGGCGTTTTTCAGACAACGGAACATGGCATCACCTTAGCTGGATTAAGGAGTAATTGCCGATCAATAAACTATAATTAAAGCATACAGTGACCGGAATCAAACCGAAATTGAAAAAATTATTTATTTTCTATCAGCGACTGAGCGTACTGATCAAATTCCATGTTTGCGTAAGAGCCGCTGCTGATGTAATTGAGAACCAGAACAAAAGTATCCGCGTCCACAGCCCCGGGCAGAACGGAGATAGGGTCACCGGCCTGATCTAAAAATACAAAGGACGGCACCGAGCGGATACCCCATTTCTTAGTCAGTTCCAAAGTGTCTGAGCCGGTATTGACGGAGACCACGGCGAAGGAACTGTCCAGAGTCTTTAAGATATCCCTGTCCGGCAGGACCTGGGAGTTAAAATAGCGGCAGCTGGGACACCAGTCGGCCCAGAAATAGACCATGGTCGGTTTTTTTTCTTTGGCTCCCTTATCTAAAGCCTCCTGAAAAGACAGAGGTTTAAGTTCATCCGGCACAGCCAGTTCCTCTCCGGCGGCCTTCGAATAGGAAGGCAGGGCCAGAAGGATGAAAATAATGAGGGAGAAGAGTTTCAGGTGTAGCTTATTGCTCATCCGTTTTTTTTTCGGCCGCCTTTCGCCCTAAGCCGGGGAAAGGGCCGCCTCCTTAGTTTAAAATGAAACCGTCAGCCGGTCCTTAAGGCAGTCTTATAACAGGCGGTCAGCCTTATTTTCAGTAAGGATAATAAGAAGCCAGAAAGTTAATTTTATCGGACACCAGCAAGATTCCGGCCGCAATTAAGACCAGACCTAAAAAAAAGTTTAAAAATCTGGCTGCCCGCCCCAGGCGCTTTATTTCAGGTAATATCCGGTCCCCCATGAGGGCAATCGCTAAAAACGGCAAGGCCATACCCAGGGAAAACAGGCCCAGAAGCCCTGTTCCCTGGCTCAGACTGCTCTGGACGGCGGCCGTGGCCAGGATAGCTCCCAGAACCGGCCCGACACAGGGAGTCCAGCCGACGGCAAAGGCCAGACCGACCGCCAGGGAGCCTAAAAAACTGCCCCTTTGGCCGAAAAGACCAAGCCTCCGCCCTTCCAGCCGGGCCAGAGGATTTATGACTCCAGTTAGGCTTAAACCGAATAACATAATAACGATTCCGCCTGAGATTCGCAAGACAGTTTGGTATTTAAACAGATACTGGCCAAGAGCGCTGGCCGCCGCGCCCATGGCCACAAAGACGGCACTGAACCCTAAAACAAAGGCCAGGGTCAGAAAAAAAGCCCCGGCCGCCGGGGCGGCAGTCTCTTTGACGGAAGTTGCTTTCCCGGTGACCAGAGCCAGCCAGACCGGCAGCAGAGGCAGAATACATGGCGTAAAAAAAGTTGCTATTCCGGCCAAAAAAGCGCTGAATAGACTTACTTTTTGGGTAACTATAGCACCGATGGCCCAAACTTCAGAAAACATAATAATTTAATATTTCTTTACCACTGGGATTCGCCCAGATCGGTTAAGCGTTTTAGCCGGGGGGTCAGCAATGAATTACTGTAAAAAACCATAAAGACCCCGAATATGACCAGAGCCAGAGAGGCCAAGTCAATATAAAGCCAGACATGGGAGGCCTGGCGCTCTGGACTTAAATGAAAGATAAAAAGCCTGGGCACTATAAGGCCCCAGGAGCCGAATAAAGCTAAAGCAAAATAGAATAGGAGCTTCCGTACCAACTGGGTCAGAGAAGGCTGTTTATGAACAGTAGAGGGCATAAATTATTCCGCTGAATTATAAAAAAAACCCTGAGACTCAAAACTTACAAAATTTCGCCCCAGAGCCGGTTTTTCCGCCGCCGACCTTTAGGTCAGGAGGCCAGCGCCAAATTATTGGACTTAATATTAACACACAGGAAGATTTTAGTAAAACCGGAGGAAATTTAAAAATGGCCTTATTGGCGCCAAAGCCCGGTGCTGCTGCTTTATGGAGTTTTTCAGGAAAACCGGAGGCCCCGCTGTATTTTAATTTATCCGGAAGACGGCGGAACTGACAGCTAGGGCAGCGGTGCCGCGTTTTCCGGTGAGCTTTTCTCCGCATTTTGCGCCTCTGAAGCTACTCGATTTTCGTTTGACTCATCCTCACCGGGCAGGCCTGGGCTTCATGAGATCCTCGGTCACAAAACCGACTCTGACATCCTGCCGGCCGTACACGGCCACGGAAAGGCCGGTGATCTCTTCGGCCCGGCCCCTGATCGGTCCGGCGCAGTCATTTTTAAACTGTCTGCTTTAAGGCTTTTTTAGAAGATTTGGCCGGCTCTTTTTTCAGGCCGGATTCAGTCTGGCCCTCTTTTTTTTCCGGTATCTGCTCTAAATTATCAGACACCTTCAGCCGGGGCGTTCGGCGATGATGTCCTAGCGTCCCACGGCCCCGGCCAGTTCAGCCGGCGCTTTAAGACCTCTTCACTGCTGAGGAACTGACAGAAATTTTTGAAGCTACCGAAAGAACGTTCTTTGGTGAGTCAGCAAAATTACGAGATCCTGACATCATCAATGCGGGACAATGGGGAGGGTCTCGAAATTCTTTATTAACTTCTGATGAAGAACAGTCTTTCCTGAATAAGCACCTTGAAAAGGCTGAGAATGGCCTTATAGTGACCATGCCAGTGCTTTGCGATGAATTCAACTCGTTTGCTGGAAAAATAGTGCATAAATCAACATTTTCCCGCATGCTGGCGCGGCATGGCTTGAGGAAAATAAAACCTGACACAGGAGGAGTTTAAAAAAACACTCAAAATTCAAATGGATCAAGCTCAGACAGACAGAAATACCCATAAACTTCCAATCTGCTTAATGTTTCAGGACGAAGCAGGATTCGGCCGTATGTCAGATCCAAGGGATTGTCGGGCTCCGAATGGCTTTAGGCCTGCGGTAAAATCAGCATTAGTTCGTGAACACAGATATGTATTTGGGGCGGTTTGCCCTGAAACCGGGCATCCGGATTATACGGCTGCTGAAAATATGAAGACTGCCGGCCTGTCTTTGTTTTTAAAGCAGGTTAGCAAAGCTCATGGAAATCATTTCATTATTATGGCCGCTGACGGCGCTTCTGCCCATAAGCCGTCAAATTTAGTTATACCTGAAAATGTCTCCATTATTGCACTGCCTTCATATTCTCCGGAACTTAACTCAGCCGGAACAGTTTGGAACATCTTGAGGCGGGATTATACTGCTGACAAATACTTTGAAACGCCAGGTGAAGCTGTTGATGAAACTTAAGAAGGACTGCAGCGCATGAAATCTCAAAAACAAAAGATTAAAAGTTTAATTTGCTGGCCCTGGATTACTGAAATCTTTAATGCGAATTAGAATTGTCCGGTTCCGGTCCGGGGAAACCCAGATATAATCCGGTCCGCCCTTTTTCCTGGCCTGAGGGGCAGAACCAGAAACGAAAAAAGCCAGTACAGGGTAAAAAGTTTTTTGGGCCGATAAAATAAAGCCCGGCAGAGGAGGCTGTCCGGGCTTTTTAAGTAAGTATCCGGCTTTTTATCTGAAAAAGACAGATACTGATTTATATAATGGCTCTATCAAAAAAGAAGGAAAAAATAGAGACCAGTTATATAAATTACTCAATTTAAGGCCTTTTTTTCCGTTATTACGTCAGGCCCTGATTATTTATCGGTCATAGGGCCCAAAACTTAAATGAGGCTTCATTAACCGTTCCCTGGCAGTTTCCCGGACCGGATAAAGCAGGGATCCCAATCGTGAAGGCGCACTCACAAAAGCTGAATTAGTTTGACGAAATAGCCGGTCAGGAAACTTTATAATTAATAAACCGGGCTGACCGGAAATTCAGGGAAAAAGCCAGGAGAAACCGAAGACTTGAGGTCTTTATCTGAATCCGGTCCTTCAAGCTTCGGGCCGCAGATCAAACGCCTGAAAAAGAGTCCGCAGGCAACGCGGGAGGGGCCGGCCTGGATTACCCGGTTCAGCCTCAGGAAAAATATACTTCAGGCCAGCTCTTTTAACCCGGGGTTGCCCCGTTTTCTTCCACGTGGGTTTTTCTTAAGTCTAAGCTGGTTATTCCGTTCCAGTCGCTGGCCGGGGGGCTTTGGATATACAGGCGGCAGCGGTCAATAAAAAGGCGGCTGGGCAGATCATCGGGTTTAACCTTTAAAGCCGCCTCAAATCTGGTCAGGGCGCCGGTAAAATCAAGTTTCCAGAAATGCTTCAAAGCTCTTTCGTAGTAACCGACGGCCAAAGCTACGTTCGGTTCAATTTTTCCGGCTTCGGCCATGACCTCATAGATCTTTAAGCTCTGCTGGCGGCCCGGCACTCTGACCTGATCTAAGGTCCGGAAGGCTATGACCTTTTCGGCCAGTATTTTGGTGGCCTCGGAGACAACGATGGTGGTGTGGAAAATTTTGTTTACCGCTACCAGGCGGGAGGCTAAATTGACCGTATCGCCTAAAACCGTATAGTTTTTATGTCTGCGGGCCCCGATGTTGCCGGCAATGGCCAGACCGGTATTCAGGCCCATGAGGGAACTTAAGCACGGCTTATTGCTGGCCTCCATTTCCCTGTTCAGCATGGTCATCAGTTCGTTTTGCTTTAAAGCCGATAAGCAGGCTAAAACAGCCTGCTCAGGTTCATCTTTGGGCGCTCCCCAAAAAGCCATAATGGCGTCCCCGACAAATTTATCCACAAATCCGCCGTACTGCTCAATGGCTTCGGTCATGGTCTCGTAATAGCGGTTTAAAATTTCAACCACTTCGGCCGTATCTCTGGTTTCGGCCATGGCCGTAAAGCCGGCCAGATCGGAAAAGAAGACCGTGACCTGCCTTTGCTCGCCCAGCCGGGTTAAGATCTGAGGATCTTCAATGATCTGACCGGACAGAACCGGGTCTAAATACAGGTTCAATGCCCGGCGGCTGGCCGTCTGGACCTGAAACGTCTCAAAGAGGCGCAAGGCCCAGTAAACAGCCTGAGCCAGGGTTAAAATTATAAGTCCGGGCACGACCGGCAGGTAAACAAACCTTTTAAAAGCCTGATAAGCGGCCAGGAGGTAAATTAAGGTCAGCGCCGGAGTAAACCAGGCCAGCGGGTAGGCTGATTTGGGGCGGCTCAGGATCAGCGGCAGTAAGGCCAGAATAGACAAACCCAAAAAAAAGAACCACAGCGTGCCCAGACCGGGATCCAAAAGGTGCCGGCGGCTTAAATACGTTCTGATGGCGTGGGCCTGGATTTCCACAGCCGACATGACCTGCCAGCCCTGACTGTGCCGGTCAAAGGCGGACAGGGGAGTGGGGTAGGCATCGACGTTTAAGGAGTTGATGGGCCCGATTAAAACTAAGGCGTCTTTAAAATGGCGTTTGAAAAAGTCCACTTCCCCGTCGACGGCCTTGGTGAAGATATCGGCAAAACTGAATTTTAAAAATGAGCCGCTGTAGTCGATGTAATTTATCTGGGAAAAGACCTGCAGCTGGGGATCCACGGCCCTGGCGGCCAGGTATGCCCAGGAGTAGAAATTCTTGGGATCGTCTTTGGTGGATTCCGGGTCCGGGATGGTCAGATTCTGGCTTCTTAGTTTGCCGTCCCGGTCTGAATGAAGATTGACAAAGCCCAGTTTTTCATAGCCCATAATGGCCATGAATTTGGGAGCCGGCCGGATGGGCCGCCCCTGAAGCCACCGGAAGCCGTAAATAACATCCAGGCCCGCTTTATGGGCCGTCTGGACCGACTGAAACCACATGGATTCTTCTGACAGAGTGTAATAGCGGCTTTCGTTACTGGGCAGATTCTGGAGTATGGCCACAGTTTTGGCCCCGCCCAGAGTCAGGGCCTCTAAAATGTAGCTGTAGACCCCGGGGGAGAAAAACTCCGGGTGGGACTGGCGGGGATTGTTCAGGCTTAAATCGTCTATGGCTATGATGACAATATTGGCCGGGTCAGTCAGCGGAGCGGCGCCGATCCGGGCCGTCAGCATGAGATCGTATACCAGTCCCTCTAAAGGCAGGTTCGTGCCGGGCAAAGCTAAAGCCAGACCGATGAGACTGAGAATTATTCCGGCCGGAATGGAGATTCTGAGTCTGGCCGCCGAGGCTTTTTCCAGGAAACCAACCAGTCTGGTGAGCATAAATACCTGTATCTTAGAAAGATTTCAGCTTAAGTAAAACTTAAGTCTTGACTGCAGGACAGAAAAGCTTAAAACAGGAACTGAATCAGAAAGATAAAAAAGAAAAACTAACAAGAAAGACTAAAGAAAAAAGCGGACCAAACATTAGTAAGCCCAAATGGGGGCAATTATTTTTTAAGACAGGTTTTTGCCGTTACCAGGCGCCGGACTTAAAACTGCAGGGGTTAAAAATTTTACTCTTCCCGGCCCACTCCGAGTTCATCGACGTCGTCCATTTCCATTTTAGCCAGATCCTCAAAGCGGATGTCCAGGCCCAAAACTCCGACAATGGCTCCCTGATGATCAATTATGGGGCCGCTTACTGTAATGCACAGAGCGCCGGTAAAACGGGAAGTATAAAAATCCGTCACGTGGATCACCCCGTCTTCCATGGGCCGGACAAACCAGATCCGATCGGACAGATTGGCTCCCACGTCCTGCTGGCCGGCGTAAAGCTTTTTTTCCTGGCGGGAAGCCACGTTCTGGGTCGTCTTGATGCCGGAGTTGTCGGTTATGTACATAAACTGGACAAAGGGGATATCGGTCACCCATTTTTCCATGAGTTCCTCCTGGCGGGCCGGTTCCATGGAGCGGATGACCGGGTTTTCGATCATGTCGGCTATCAAATCGGCGGCCAGCTCCCGGGCTTTGGCTTTTAAACGGTCAAACTGGGACTGAAAAAGGTTTGGCAAGTAATAGCGGGCCAGTTTCTCCAGTTCCCGGTTGGACATATTGGTCAGGCGGCCTTTTTCATATTCTTTCTGAATATGCTTATGCATTTTAATGACCGCCTGATGCTTTTTGTCAAAAACAGTGCCTCCGGTTAAATGGAGACGGTTATTGAGCCAGTTGACTAAACCGGCCGTTCCGGATTTGTCGTTGATGGTAATGGAGGGCGGCCGGCCCAATATTTTGCGGGTGTCAAAGATATTGTAAATTTCTTCGTTTTTAAGTAAGCCGTCGGCGTGGATGCCGGCCGAAGTTGAGTTGAAGTCACGGCCGACCAGGGGGTAATTGAAGGGAATCCGGACCGAAAGCTCCGTTTCAAAATAGTGGGCCATTTCGGTAATGGCCTGATAATCCACTCCGTTATTCATGCCGCAGATGGCGGCGTGTTCAACCAGTAAGGCTTCAATGGGCGTATTGCCGGTTCTCTCCCCAAAACCCAGGAGAGTGCCGTTGACGGATCCCAGGCCGTAAAACCAGGCCGTGACGGCGTTGGCGAAGCCTTTGTGAAAATCATTGTGCCCGTGCCATTCCATCTGTCCGCCGTCTAAACCGGCCTCGTCAATGAAAGCCCTGATCAGGCGGGGGATGGATCTGGGCAATGCCGCCCCGGGGTATGTCACCCCAACCCCTAAAGTGTCGCACAGGCGGACAATAATGGGCAGGCCCGATTCCTCGGACAGAAGTTTCAGCTGCTGGGCCAGAGGAATGGCCAGACCGTAGATATCGGCCCTGGTCACATCCTCAAAATGGCAGCGGGGAGCAATACCGAATGATAAGGCTTCTTTTACTAAAGCTAAGTATTTATCCAGAGCTTTTTTGCGGTTTAAGCCCAGTTTTAAGTAAATGTGGTAATCGGAGATAGAGGTTAAGATGCCGGTTTCCGGAATCTTCATCTCTTTCACCAGTTTAAGATCTTCGGTGACGGCCCGGATCCAGCTCGTTACCTGGGGATAAGGCAGATTAAGACTGCGGCAGGCATCGACCGCTTCCCGGTCTTTGTGGCTGAAGAGAAAAAATTCCGATTTGCGGATAATGCCTCTGGGTCCCGACAGGCGGGCCAGAAATTTGTAAACCTCGGTTATCTGCTTAACCGTGTACGGCGGTCTGGCCTGCTGTCCGTCCCGGAAAGTGGTGTCGGTAATTAAAGGAGTTTCGGTCATGGACGGAGTGGCCTGGAGAAAATCAAAACTGAGCCTGGGGATCTCGGTATAGGGAAAAATATCCCGAAAAAGGCGGGGGTGCCCCGGTTCAATGACTTGAAACCGGCGTTTTTCGGGCCGGGTTTTTAATAATAAATCCTGGGTCACTAAACTGTCTCCTAAGGGCCGGGGTCAGAAATTAACCGTTCAGCTTGATTTCAAATCCAGTTTCAAGCCCAGTTCCATGAGCTGGCGGGACCCGACCCGGCCCGGTGCCTCGGTTAAGGGGCAGGCGGCTTTCTGGGTTTTGGGAAAAGCTATGACGTCCCTTAAGGAACCGGCCCCGGCCAAGAGCATGGCCAGCCGGTCCAAACCGAAGGCGCAGCCGCCGTGGGGCGGGGCGCCGTAAGTCAGGGCTTCCAGGAAAAAGCCGAACTTGTCTTTAATTTCTTCTTCCGGCAAGCCCAGAGCGCGGAAGACCCGGTCCTGAACATCGGGCCGGTGGATGCGGACCGAGCCTCCGCCTATTTCGTGGCCGTTTAAAACCAGATCATAGGCCTGAGCCCTTACAACGCCCGGGTTTTCGGTCAAAAGATCCAGGTCTTCCTCCCTCGGGGCGGTAAAGGGATGGTGTTTGGCCTGCCAGCGCCGGCCGTCCGGGTCATACTCGAACATGGGAAAATCGGTTACCCATATGAGCTTATAGACACCGCCCGGAATTAAGTCCAGAGCCTGAGCCAGGTGGGTTCTGATCTGGCCTAGAACCTGGGCCACCAGGTCACTTTGATCAGCCCCGAAGAAGAGAACGTCGCCTGCTTGGGCTCCTAAAGCCGAAATCAGCCCGTCTTTTTCTTTTTCGGTTAAAAATTTTACCAGAGGTCCCTGCCAGCCTTCCGGGGTTATTTTGATCCAGGCCAGCCCCTTGGCCCCGAAACTTATGGCCAGGGCCACCAGATCGTCCAGCTGCTTACGGGAAAAGGCGGCCGCCCCCGGCGCCCGGATGGCTCTGACGGCTCCGCCGGTTTTGACGGCTTCCGAAAAGACCTGAGCCCTTGATTCCGTAAAAATTCCGGTAATATCAGCTATGGCCAGATCATACCTGAGATCTGGCCGGTCATTGCCGTATTTCAGCATTGATTCGGCGTAAGTAAGCCTTGAAAGGGGCAGTTCTAACTCCTGGCCCGCAAGTTCGGAAAAGACACGGGCCATATAGCCTTCCAGCATGGACATGATCTCGTCCTGGGAGGCAAAGGACATCTCCAGGTCGACCTGAGTAAATTCCGGCTGGCGGTCGGCCCGTAAATCCTCGTCCCGGAAGCACTTGACTATCTGGCAGTAGCGGTCCAGCCCGGACATCATCAAAAGCTGCTTAAAAAGCTGAGGCGACTGGGGCAGAGCATAAAAGCCGCCCTGGTTTAAGCGGGAGGGCACCAGATAGTCTCTGGCTCCCTCGGGCGTGGATTTGGTCAGGACCGGGGTTTCCACTTCCAGAAAACCGTTTCCGGCAAAATACTCTCTGGTCAAGCGGGCTAAGTTATGGCGGAGAATAAAGTTTTTCAGGATAACCGGGCGCCTCAGATCCAGGTAGCGGTATTTTAAACGGACGTTTTCGTTCACATCAGCGTGGTCTTCAATAATAAAAGGCGGGGTCTGAGCTACGTTTAAAACCCGCAGCTCCCGGATAAAGACCTCGACCGTCCCTGTCGGCAGCTTGGGATTTATCATGTCATCGGGTCTTCTTCTGACCCGGCCTTTAAGAGCTAAAACGTACTCGGCCCGGACATCATGGCTTTTTTCGTGGGTAACCGGATCTTCCTGGGGATTGAAAACAGTTTGGACCAGACCGGTCCGATCCCTTAAATCAATGAAGACTAAGCCGCCGTGGTCGCGCCGGTGCTGGACCCAGCCCATGATGGTCACTTCCTGATCCAGCAGCGGTTCGCTTATTTCGGCGCAGTAATGGCTGCGCCTTAGGCCAGCCATGGATTCCAGCATGACATTTCTCCGGGAGAGTATTTTTATTATCCGAGGCGTTCGGACAAATCGGCGCTCAAAAGAAGAGCTTAAGGCAAGCGGTAAAATTAACCTCAGAGCCTGAATCAAGGGATTATGCCTTATTTGTTGACCCGATGTCAACAGGCTGTCAAATGGAAAATACGTTAATAATATTTATAAGTATAACATAACAATAAACTTACATATTAAAAATTTAAAAAAGTAAAAAATTTTATATTTTTATTGCTTTTAGCCCTCAAAAAGTTCCGGGGCAGCTTATAAAAAATTTGTTCGGCTTCCATTGGTCCGGGTCCGGGAAATTTAAATAATTTAGTTTTATTTATCATAAAAAATAATTTAATTAGCTTTAAAGTAAGAATTTAGGATGTAAATAAATTTAACATTATACCCGGACAATAAATTGTTTATTTGCAGTCTGCTATCAGGTTGAAAAAATGCTCACTCCAGCTCATATTCACTGTCTGGAGCAGTTTTGGGTCAATTACGGGTCATAAATATAAGGTACTTAAGATGTTAAATATTTGTAATTTTTTTGTTGAAAGGCTTATAATTTTAAAGCATAATCGTAGACGGTTATTTGTTTAAAGCAGAAGATTCGGCCCATAGGCCTTTTAACGGACTTTCGGTTAAAGGGCTTGAAGGCTCAGTCAGCCGGGAATTCCGGTCTGACTGCGCTCCGGCTCAGTCAGGCCTGGTTCTGACTGGTCCGTTTGCAGCCGGGCTGGCTTCTGAATCAGACGTAAAGGAGAAATCATGTCAGACCCCCCTAAGATTAAACTCAGCCAGCGGCCGAGAACAAAATCCTATTTTAAAATTATCACCAGACAAGGTGACGAGTATGATTTTACCCATGGCACGTTTAATGTCCGGGTTGTTCCCTGCCCAGACAGCCTCAGCTCAATAGAGGCCAGATACTGGTGGGAATACCGGCTGGAACTGGCCCCGTATTTCCAGAATTTTAACTTAGAAAGGCCCGTAGACGTCAGCGTCGAGTACTTGATCGCTCTGGTCAAGGAAACTATCCGCTACCGGAACGTAAATTTTCATAAAATAGAGCCCAACAGTTTTCTGGAAATGAGGGAGGAAGACGTCCAGCTTATACTGATTATATCGGGGGGGCGGGAACTATCCTCGGTTCTGGGCTGGAAATGGGTCATGCTGCTGAAGGATTTCGGCGAACCTCTGGAGGCCATCAATCTGTCCGGACCGATCTGGAAGTTTAAAAGCGACCTTCAGGCCCCGTATAATTTCCGGCCCGCTGTGGAAAGGGTGGTCACGGTGCCCCTTGACTTTAGTCCTCTGGCCAATGCGGAAGTAAAAAGGCGGGAAGTGAGGCCGCTCAGGAAACCGGTTAATCTGACGCTGGTTAAATAAAGGGCCTGAAAGGCAGCTGAAACAAGGCTTTAAGCGTTTTTATCAGCCTGAACCCTTAAGCGTTCGCAGGATTGTATTATTCTTAAGACAGCGGATTAAAGCCGGAACTTAACAAGCACTGTCACTGCCGCCGCCGCTGAGTAAATGTTGGTCCAGAACATACATTTTTGAAGTTTCACTCGGCTCACAGTAAAATTTCCGAAGGCCAAGAGGTCTCCTCCTCTGGCCGTCAGCGGCAGTTTTTGGGGACTGCCGACGAAGGTGGCCGAAGTTGAAATTACAGCAAGAGGGGCCGCGTCAGGTCACATCACAAGTCAGGCCGGTTATGGCTGACGGTCAGGCCGGTTTATACCATCAAATAAAGCTGGGGGAGATTTCAAGGCAAAAAATTATACTCTGACTCAAAATATATTTTGGCAGCTGACGGTGGCGGAGGCTCAAACGGGCATCGAAATCGTCTTTGGAAGCAGAAAATACAAGAATTAGCCAATTTTTAGTCATTACTGGTAAAGTTTGTCATTTTCCGCCGGTTTAAATCCGATCGAACAGCCTGCGGATTCAGCTCAAGGTATCATTTGGTTATGCCGGGAACAGGATCCCGAAACATTCAAATAAAGACAGAAGAACCCAGGATGGGGTGATGATGAAGGTGATCAGCGCCGGTTAAATCGTCAGCCGTCTGAATTGTCATTATTCGGACTTTGCTGAAGACAACCCTCAAATACCACGGAATAAAATCAGAGGCATGAGAAACAGAACTGCCCACTATTCTTCCGGTACCGATATCGAAGTATCATTTGCAGCCGTAACTGCTGCCGTCCCAGAACCTGCCGAAATGACACCTGAATTGAAAAAAAAAGCCGTGCGCACTTTTATAAAATGAACCGAATAATCCGGTTAAACCCTTGGCCTCAGCCCGATTCAGGAAAACAGGCTAACAGCTCTTTATCACTGATAACCGGCCTGAAAACTGAAAAATCTTTATGTTTTCAATACGCTGAATGGTCGGTTAAGGACATGGTATGCTGCTCTTTGGTTTCCATATTCCGGACGGTGGCCATATTTTGGGCCAGTTCATCCGTTCCCAGCATAATGACTTTTTTAGCTCCCAGGCGGTCGGCTCTTTTTAAGCGGCTTTTAAGTCCTCCGGCCGTCCAGTCGGCGCTGACCGTCAGGCCTTTAAGTCTCAGTTTATGGGCCAGAGCCAGGCCCGGACCCAAAGCCTCCGGGCTTAAGACGGCCACATAGTAGTCGGGAATATGGGGTTTTAAAGCCCGGGTCTGATTCATAATCAGGATTAATCTCTCCAGCCCTACGGCAAAACCTATGCCCGGCAGATCGGGACCGCCTAACTGCCGGCAAAGACCGTCATAGCGGCCGCCGCCGGCTACGGCGTTCTGGGCTCCTAAACGGCCGGAATGGACCTCGAAAGCCGTTCGGGTGTAGTAGTCCAGTCCCCTGACTAAACGCTTATTTATCCGGTAAGGAATATTCAGGTTTTCTAAAGAGGCGGTCACGGAGGCCAGATGCGCCCGGCAGTCCGGACAGAGGTTTCCGGCCATGTCCGGACCGTTTAGCGCAACTGCCTGGCAGGTTTCCGTTTTGCAGTCCAGAACTCTTAAAGGATTTAAAAGCAGGCGCCTCTGGCAGTCAGGGCAGAGATCGCTTCGGCGGGAGGTTAAAAATGAGGTCAGTTTTTCCCTGAAGGCCGGCCTGCATTGGCCGCAGCCTAAAGAGTTAAGCTCCACTCTGACTTCCGGCAGTTCAAGTTCTGTTAAAAAAGTGCAGAGTAAGGCAATGACTTCTGCGTCAATAAAAGGCCCCTCGTCGCCGAAGACTTCCACGTCCAGCTGATGAAACTGCCTCTGGCGGCCTTTCTGGGGTCTTTCGTAGCGGAACATGGGCCCTAAGCAGAAAAGACGGACTGGACTGCCGGTTTGGGCTAAATTATTTTCCAGTACAGCTCTGGCCATACCTGCCGTAGCCTCGGGCCGGAGGGTAATCTTATCCCCGCTGCGGTCTTCAAAGGTGTACATCTCTTTTTCCACAATGTCGGTGGCTTCGCCTATTCCTCTGGCAAAAAGTTCCGTTCTCTCCAAAAGAGGCACCCTCAGCTCCGAATAGCCGAACCGGCGGGCCAAATCCCTGGCTTTATCTTCCGCCAGGCACCAAAGCTGAGCCTGGTCGGGCAGTATATCTTTAAATCCTCTGACGGCGGTTATTTCAGGCATAGGCTTTCCTCCAAAAACATGGCTATATAACACCTTACTTAAGTGATGTCAATTGGCCCTGTATTATTTTGCAGCACTGGACATTAAAACCGGTGAATCAGCAATGCAGACGTTCGCAGCTGCGGCCGCTTGCGAACCTCCGCTTACTGTTCCGTAATCATTTTTGGTCCTGGCAGTAACCGGGGAGGCCGGTGCCGTTTTTAATTTACATTTGTTTAATTTTAGGAGATTCCGTCCATACGGCGCCCCACAGAAATTTTCGCTGGGATCTGACTCCAGAGTCCGGTTTTCCGCTTCCTCAAAAACGCCCGGCACATCGCTGCGGCCGGTGATAGCCAGAGCGGTCTTATAGATTTTACTGTTCAGATCCTGAAATGTAAGAGCATATCTGTTTTTCTCTGTCTGGTCCATGGCCTCCCGGGCCGCCTATTCCTTTTTCAGCCGGATTTTTTCCGGCGTGGGCGCCCGGCCTTTCTCCTTCGTCCCGGCATGCTTCGTCTCCGCGATGTAATCATTCCCGTCCCTGGTCTTCAGATGGACATCGAACCGGCCGTCCGCGGCTGAGTCCTATTTAAGGACGGCCTTAAGAGCACTAACCAAGAGGGATCTGCCGAACAGACGGGGCCGGGACAGGAAATAGGGTGCAGAAGTTCTGACAAGTTGGCGGAGAAGCTCGGTCCTGCCGGCGTAAAGACGGCCTTCCAGGCGAATTGCCGGGAAACCGGCGATCCCGATAGGTATATTTTTTAAATCAACCACGGAGGAGACCTTTTAGTTGAATAAAGGTCACGGATTTCGGCAAACTTGAGGAAATAATGGCCTTGACGGAAATACGGCTGAACCTTCATATTATACTGCGGACACAGCTGAGAGGGAAATTTTACGAACTGAACTGCAGATGAGGGCCGCTGGGAAAAACCCCAGCTTTAAGCTGTCTGGAGAGATGCCGTTGGCCTGGCTTTCCGGGATACAGCGTATGCTTCGAAAATTGCAGACCAGAACCGGGCAAATCGGTTTTGAATAAATAATAATCCGGCTTTGGCGATCTGACTTCCTGTTTCCTGCAGCTGGAACTGCACTGTGAACGGCATGATTCATGACCCGGGGGTGAAGACAGAGCTATTCATGAAAGTTTGGGAAGGCATCTCTGTTGATATTAAAAATTATTAAACATTAAAATATATAAATTAATGCTAAATACAGTAAAAAGATAAATTTCACCAGCCCTCAGTAAAACAATGAATCAGGCGCCGGTCCGCCCAAATCCGGCTAAACAGGTCTTATTCCGTCTTATTTTATGCCCTGAACTTTTACTTGACAAGGGCTGATGTTTTGCTAAAATATCACGAAAATTCCCAGCCGTTTAGGACGATTTCGGTTGATCGGGACCTGACCCGAAGACCTTCTGAAGCTTAAGCCGCCCTGCCTACTTTAACGTGCTGATCGGTCTGTCCGAAGGCTGTGAGCCGTCTCACATATATTTCCCTGTAGTTATTATGGCGCTGAACTGACCGGAGCTTCAGACCGTGAAAAAGCGGCCGCGAGCTGAAAAGCCATTTTGGGCAAGGACAGAAACATGTCTCAGAGTAATAAAATTAAACCGGTTAAGACCGGAAAAAAGGTCCCGGCAGAGTCCGCTGCCGCCTCCGAATCCAAGACCAAAGCCGAACCTTCCTGCTCGGAATGTTCGGTCCGCAACTGCTACCGCCGGGACACCCAGTTTCCGGATTTTTGCCTTTCGGAAGCTAACCAGAAAGGAGCCGCCGAGACCAGGGCCCTTTATTCCGGCAAGAGTATTGACGCCCGAGTGGCCAGGGCGGCGGCCGAGCTGGAGGGCGAGTATTACGGCCGCTTAACCCGCCTGGAAGAAACAGTCATCTTTGCTGTCAAAATGGGGGCGAAAAAGGTCGGGGTGGCTTCCTGCCTGGGTCTTCTGGATGAAAGCAATATCTATGCCAAGGTGGTCAGAAGCGCCGGGCTGGAAGTGAAGACAGTTGTCTGCAAGGTCGGTTCGGTCGATAAATGCGAAATTGGCCTGCCGGACAGTCTGAAACTGACGGCCGGGGTCCGGGAAGCCTGCTGTAACCCAGTTCTCCAGGCCCGGGTTTTGGGCGAGTGGGGTTCGGACATCAATGTGTCGGTCGGGCTGTGCGTGGGCCATGATTATCTTTTTAATAAACACAGCCGGGTTCCGGCCATAACATTAGCCGTAAAAGACCGGGTCTTAGCCCACAATCCTCTGGCCGCCATCTATACGTCCAAATTCTATTACAAAAGAATTATGGATTTAAAAACTTTCCCGGGAAATCGTTTTTCGGAATAGGTGAGCTGTTTTAGCCTGAAAACCCTGAACCGGTCCGGCTCAGGGTTTTTTTAGTTTACTGGCCCAAGTTACAAGCAGAGGTCAGCCTTTTGACAGGCCCTGACCGGCCGTTTCGTACAGCGTAAGTCCTTGTCACGGCCAAATGGGTTCGGTGAGAGCGGAGTTCAGGGGGCGCAGAGCCGGGAATTGCGGAGAGACCTCAGTCCCCCTTGAAGACCTCGTCTATGGTCCTGGCCTGAAGGATGCGGCTGCACCATAATTCAATTTGTCCGGGACAGGCGCTCCGGAGCCGGTCAGTCACACCGGCGCGGGTACTCTCTGAGCCGAATTTTATGCTGAGCTGGCGCTTCAAAATTCTCAGCCCCCCTTCAGCCAGTCCTTCGGCCAGTCCTTCAGCCCGACCCTTAGCCAGTCCCTTAGCCAGTCCCTTATTTTCTATCTTATAAAACAAGTCAGGCAGGTTATCTTTAAACATATCTAATTTTCTCTTAATTATAGTATTTTACAGTTATTTAATACATAATTTATTTGTTTTTGGCAGGTATATATGCTCTATAAGTGCCATGAACGCTTGGATAAGTGAACTATGCTCTCCGTTTTGAAGCTAAGTTTTTAAGGCATCAAGTGTTTCTTCCGGCATTTCCTGATCACCGGGACGTCCCGGTCTAAAAAACAGGGACATAAAATCGAACTTCTTCAGGTGTTCTTCCGATACCTTTGTCCGATACCTTTCCTGCTTCCAGGAGAAAATAGGATCGCCCCAAAATGTACGGTTCCGGTCCGGGCGGTATCTTTGAGATCAGTCCGGCAGCATCCTTATGCGCAGTCAAGAGACCCTCCCCGGTGTAAACCGCCGCAGGTAAAACCGGAGGGAATAGCCCCTGCTTTTTTACCTCAAAACTCGTTTTCCGGAATAGGGGAGCTGTTTTAGCCTGAAAACCCTGAACCGGTCCGGTTCAGGGTTTTTTTAGTTTACTGGCCCAAGTTACATGCAGAGGTCAGCCTTTTGACAGGCCCTGACCGGCCGTTTTTGGCAACGTAAACCCGTGTCCCGGCCAAATGAGTTCGGAGAAAGCGGAGTTCAGGGGGCGCAGAACCGGGAATTGCGGAGAGACCTCAGTCCCCCTTGAAGACCTCGTCTATGGTCCTGGCCTGAAGGATACGGCTGCACCATAATTCAATTTGTCCGGGACCGGCGTTCCGGAGCCGGTCGATCACATCGGCGCGGGTACTCTCCGAGCCGAATTTTATGCTGAGCTGGCGCTTCAAAATTTTCAGCCCCCCTTCAGCAAGTCCTTCGGCAAGCCCTTCAGCCCGACCCTTAGCCAGTCCCTTAGCCAGTCCCTCATTTTCTATCTTATAAAACAAATCAGGTAAATTATCTTGAAACATATCTAATTTCCTCTTAATTGGGGCGTTTTTCAACCATTTAATGCCTAATTTATTCATTTTTGGCAGGTATATGTGTTCTATAAGTGCCATGAACGCTTGAATAAGTGAACTATGCTCTCCGTTTTGAAGCTCCGTTTTTAAGGCGTCAAGTGTTTCTTCCAGCATTTCCTGATCACTGGGACGTTCCAGTCTAAAAAACAGGGACATAAAATCTAACTTCTTCAGATGTTCGTACGATACCTTTCCTGCTTCCAGGAGAAAATAGGATCGCCCCAAAATGTACGGTTCCAGTCCGGGCGGTATCTTTGAGATCAATCCGGCAGCATCCCTATGCGCAGTCCAGAGACCGTCCCCGGTGTAGATCACCACAGGTAAAACCGGAGGCAATGACCCTTGCTTTTTTACCTCCTCGTCTGACGCAATCAGGTCTTGGTACAGCAGACCGACATAGGTCATGATCCGGATGGCCATCCATGGGTCAACTGAGGTTTGAAATTCAAGGAGAAGATAAATATATTAACCCGGCGGATAATTATGATAGATCAAATGCTCCTTGTTATTTATCGATGATCACAGTATAATAATTTTTTAGCCATACTACAAATAGACTATAGAAAGTGCATAAATTTTTGA